>JBDSLD010000135.1:0-40108 GCA_039916545.1 Ferruginibacter sp. | reverse complement strand
GGATTGAAAGTGCCTGATATTAAGATCGCTGTCACGGGCAGTGGCCGCGTGGCGCATGGAGTACTTGAAATAATGAACCTGCTTGGCATACACGAAACGGAGGCGGATGAATACCTGGAACGGGATTTTACTTACCCGGTATATGTTCATTTAAAGGGTGGCGATTTATACGCACACAAGGAAACCGGTAAATATAACCGGGAAGATTTTCATGACCACCCCGAAAATTATATTTGTAAATTCAGGGAATTTCTTTCCAAAACAGATATGCTGATCAACGGCGTGTATTGGGATAAGCAGGTGCCCCGCCTGTTTGAAACAGCGGATATGCAACGGCCGGAATTTCGCATTACGACCATTGCTGATATCACGGATGACCTGGCTGGCTCAATTCCATGTAACATCGGAGATGCAAGCATTGATGATCCTGTATATGGCATCGACAAACATACCCTTCAGCGAACAGCACCTTATTTGCCCAACTCGGTTGATGTAATGGCCGTGGGAAATTTGCCCAATGAATTGCCACGGGATGCAAGCAGGTATTTTGGCGAACAGCTGATCAAATTTGTTTTGGATGATTTAAGAAAAGGTGGGAGTGAAACGATCTGGAACGCCACCATTGTAAAAGAAGGAGTGCTTACTAACGGATATGACTACATGAAAGAATATGCTGGAATTTTATAACCTACACCTGGATTTCTTCCAGGTGCAAATAATAGTCTTTCAGCAAACTGACAAATTCCGCCGTATAATTTCCCTCCACATTTTTTATCACTATGTCTTTGAATACAACTTCTGTCCTGGTACTACTGAAAAAAAGTATACCTCTGAAAAATGGGTGGAAACCCGTGTGCCGGATCAGTATTTGCTCACTTAAAAAATAATTTTTAGCCAGCGCTATCCCGGTAAAAAAATCGACCCGGTGATAGGGAAGCAGCAATGCAAAGAAACCGTCCGGGGATAGATTGTTATCCATTACCTGCAATAGTTGTTCAAGCGTAAGGGCCGTGTCGTGTTTTGCCGAATCCTTTTTTTTATTACCCGATTTGAGGTCGCCCTCGAAAAAAGGAGGATTAGAAACGATGATGTCATATTTTTTATTGGGATGATATTGTAAGGCATCCAAATTAACAGCATTTAATCTTTCTTTCCAGGGTGATTGTTCAAAATTTTGTGCAGACTGCCGGGAAGCGGCCTCATCTATTTCCAAAGCATCAATTGTTCCATTGGTTTTTTGGGCCAGCATCAAACTTAATAAGCCAGTCCCCGTTCCGACATCCAGTAGGTTGTCTGCGACCAATTGCCGATCGTTAATATATGTCGCAACCGAGGCCCCGAATAAGCAGGCATCTGTACAAACCTTCATGGCGCACTGGTCCTGCTGAACGGTAAAATGTTTAAATTGAAAATAATTATTAGCCACAGATAGGAGTAAAATAAAATATTAAGTCGCGGGTTACCATTCCGCTCTCGCAGAGGGTGTAATACTCAACGCGGCAAAATCCTTTTCTAAAAATTTGTAATGCGCTGTGATGGCGATCATCGCTGCGTTATCAGTGCAATATTCAAATGCGGGAATAAAAGTTTCCCAACCCATTTTCTCCCCTGTCTCTTTCAGCGCTTTTCGCAGGCCGCTATTCGCACTAACCCCGCCGGCTATACAAATTTGGTTAATGTGATTTTCTCTGGCCGCTTTTTTTAATTTATTGATAAGTATGCTGATGATCCTTGCCTGGATGGAAGCACAGATGTCGGCGAGATTGTCACCGATAAACTTTTTCCTGGTCTCTTCTGAAGCAGTAAATTCTTCTTTGAATACATTACTGGTACCTGCATTTTTTAGAAAATATAAAATCGAGGTCTTTAAGCCGCTAAAACTAAAATTCAACCCGGGTATTTGAGGTTCAGGAAATTGAAATCTTTTGGGATCACCCTGGGCAGCATATTTATCAATCAGTGGACCTCCGGGATAAGGCAGGCCCAATAATTTAGCCGTTTTGTCAAAAGCTTCTCCAGCCGCATCATCGATTGTTTCACCTATTACTTTCATTCGGATCGCGGATTCGCATAGTACGATTTGTGTATGGCCGCCGCTAACGGTAAGACATAAAAAAGGGAAAGCGGGTTTTTCATCTGCAATTAAATTTGCCAGTACATGCGCCTGCATATGATGCACGGCAATTAACGGTTTTGCCAGTGAAAGTGCCAGGGATTTTGCAAACTGGGCACCCACCAGCAATGACCCGATCAGTCCGGGCGCCTGCGTGAAAGCTATAGCATCAATGGATGCCAGTTCACAACCGGCGTTGCGCAATGCCGTATCTACAACAGGCACGATATTTTGTAAATGTGCCCGGCTCGCCAGTTCAGGTACCACGCCTCCATATTTTTCATGTACTGTCTGGTTGGCAATAATATTAGATAATATTTTTCCATCCCTGCAAACCGAGGCAGATGTTTCATCACAGGAAGATTCAATGGCTAAAATGGTAACGCTTGTATTGTTCAGGGAAAGATCCATTTTGCAAAAATAACTCAATGCAAAGGTTTAATAAGCAAGCAAAGTATAAACTTTCTGATAAAGAAAGAGCTAACAACTGAATGTGTCCGGAATCAAATACGCTTTGAAATTAGAACAGGGCACTCGGTTGGAAGGCAGGAAGATGCAGGTTTTATTTACTCCTGATTGCCACTACCGCATCCATTCTTGCAGCTCTAGAAGCAGGGAAGATGCCAGCCAAAATGCCTACCACCAGGCAAATGATGACCGTACCAACCAGTAGTGGTACAGAAATATAGACCGGGAAATTAAGCGGACCGGATAATATCAGTGTCAGGATATATACAAAGGTTAACCCGAAGGCGCCACCCATCAGGCATAGTATTGCGGCCTCCAGTAAAAACTCAAATAAGATACTGCCTCTTTTTGCCCCGATGGCTTTTTTAAGCCCGATCATACTCGTTCTTTCTTTCACCGTTACAAACATGATGTTGGCGATGCCAAACATACCGACGATCAGGCTGATGATGCCGATCAATCCACCCACAATATTTACTGTACCGAATAAACTCGTGATAGCCTTGCTAAATGCTTCTACGCTATTCAAGGAAAAATTATCTTCCTGGGTAGGACTAAGCCTGCGAATTTGCCGCATGATCCCCTCGAGTTCATTCATCAGCGCATCAGTTGTTACTTTATCTTTTCCTTTGGCGATCAGTACCGGGTTGGCATAGTCCTCAGAGATGATCTGTTTGGAAAATTTATAGGTGAGCATCACGCAATTATCATAATCCCATCCAATAAAATTTTTACCTTCTTTTTTTATTACCCCTACGATAATTACCTTTTTTCCTTTCAGATCAAAATATTTTCCCAATGCTTTTTCAGAACTGCCGTATAGTTTCTCAGCATTGTCAAAACCGATCAGTCCCACTGCCGCACCGCTGTTAAATTCTGCGGATGAAATATAACGGCCCTGGTCAAAGGAAATGGGCTGTATCGTCATTTGTCCTTCGACAATGCCATAGACTGAGGCATTTTGAATAATATCATCATTGTGTGATAAGTTGCCGTTTGAACGGATCAAAAAACTAACATCATCTAACAACTGTGAACGTTCCTTAATTAAATTCATTTCCTCATACTTCATTACGGGCCGCTGCTGGAACTTCCACCAGGGTTTATCCGGACCGCCGCTATACTCCCATTTGTCAATATAAATTGTATTGCTGCCAAGGGTATTAACTTCATTCTGGATATTGCGTTCCAGGCTATTGACCGTCGCCAGTACACCGATAATGCAAAATATCCCAAACGCCACACCGGTCAGGCTAAGCGCCGTACGAAGTTTATTTACCCTGAGTTCCTGCAAGGTGAGCCGTAAAGAATTGCGGAGAATGTTAAGCGATTTACGCATATCTCAAAATTACAATAAGGAAATTAATTGCAGATTAAAATTATATAAATGGTTTGACGCGTTGCCGCCTGCGGAAAAGTTGGCTATTTATCGATTGTTGATCTTGTTTTACAAATAACTGAGCCGGATTTAATAATACAAATGATCATATTTTACATGATATTCACCAGCACGAAAGTGATCGATCGATTGGTAAAAAGCTTAATTTTTACCGGCGAATAAGACTCAATATGCTGCGACCAATAGATAATTATTTTTCACGACAGGATGAACCAACAAAAAGTTGCCTGTTGGCCATGCGGGAACTGCTGATAAAATTCGATCCTGCTATTACAGAAGCATGGAAATACGGAATGCCGTTTTATTGTTACAAAGGCAGGATGTTTTGTTATTTGTGGGTACATAAAAAATACCGGCAGCCCTACGTTGGTATCGTGGAAGGAAAGAATATCGACCATCCCCAATTGATTGCCGAAAAAAGGGCAAGGATGAAGATTTTTTTATTAGATCCCGGAAAAGACATACCTGTCAGAACTATTATTGGCATATTGAAAATTGCAGTAAAGTTTTATAAATAGCAATTCCGGTTCTGCTGTCGGGTGAATGTATAGTGACACCGCACTAATGGATCAGCTACAAATATGGATTTGATTTTCGAAAACATGCATTATCTTAACGGCTAAAAGCTACATCTATGTCTAAGAAGATCATTTTTCCGCTATCGGTTTTTGTATGCCTGCTGGCAGGTTGCGATAATAAGCCGGTTCCCCGAAAAGAGGTAAAGCTATACAGTGCCGAACAGTTATACGATAATAAAAGTATTGGTGGCGCAGCTTACAATACCGATGAAACCAGGATACTGGTAAATTCAAATGTCACCGGCATCTATAATTTGTATGAACTTAATATAGGAGATACTTTACTCAAGCCCCTCACCCAATCCGCAAAGGAATCCTTCTATGCCATTGATTACCTGCCCGGTACCAATAAATTTCTTTACAGTGCTGATAAAGGCGGGGATGAAAACAGTCATATTTATTTGCAATCGCCTGGGGATACTTCGGCAAAAGATATAACGCCCTGGCCGGGAAGTACCAATAGCATGTACGGATGGAGCGCAGATAGAAAATCCATCTACGTAACCGGTAACCGCCGCGACCCTAAATATTTTGATCTCTGGAAAGGCGATACATCTACCTGGAACTTCACGCTTTTTTATCAAAATGATTCCGGTTACTCTCCCGGTGTTATCAGCAAAACGGAGCGATATATTACACTCACAAAGGAAATTACTACCGACAAAAATGAGTTATATCTCTATGACCGGACTAACAAAATTAAAAAGCGCATCAGCAACGATAACGAGGCAAGCTGGAACAGCGCGGCCTTTGAAAAAAATGACAGCATATTATACTACATCACCAATGACGGTGATGAATTTTCTTACCTGGTAAAATATAATATCAACAGCGGAAAATCTGACAAAATATATTCCACCAAATGGGATGTGGCATACATGTCCCTTAGCGAAAATGAAAAATACCATACCATATTTATCAATGAAGACGGAAAAAACAAAGTATTGTTATTTGATCATGCGACCAACCAACCGGTTGATTTCCCCGAAATTAAAGATGGCGATATAAAAAATGTGGACATCTCGCGATCAGAAAAAAATATGATGTTATCCGTAGGAAGCAGTCGTAGCCCAAACAATATTTATACTTATAATTTTGAAACAAAAACGCTCAAACAACTTACCCAAACATTAAATAAAGAGGTGGATGTAAATGACATGGTAAGCGCCGAGGTGATCCGCTTTAAATCCTTTGACGGAAAGGAAATTCCTGCTATTTATTACAAGCCGCTCACAGCTTCGAAAGATAACAAGGTGCCGGCGATTCTTAGTATTCACGGCGGTCCCGGCGGGCAATCACGTATCGGATTTTCCAATGAGATACAATATTTTGTCAACCATGGTTATGCAGTGCTGGCCGTAAATAACAGGGGAAGCAGCGGCTATGGGAAATCATTTTATAAACTGGATAATAAGGACCATAGCAATGGCGATCTGAAGGATTGTGTGTGGGCAAAAAAATGGCTGCAACAGCAGGATTATATTGATTCGGCAAAAATTGGAATTGTTGGTGGCAGCTACGGGGGAAGTATGGTATTGGGCGCATTGGCCTTTCATCCGGAGGAATTTAAAGTTGGCGTAGACCTTTTTGGTGTGGCCAATTGGGTGCGTACGCTTCGCAGTATCCCTCCTTACTGGGAGTCGTTTAAAAAAGCTTTGTACGACGAAATGGGAGACCCGAATACTGCGGACTCTGTTAGACTTAAAAATATTTCCGCTTTGTATAATTACAGTAAGATCAATAAGCCACTATTGGTTTTCCAGGGAATGAACGATGTGCGGGTATTGCCAAGAGAAAGTGAGGAGATAGTGGCCGGGGTTAAAAAAAACAATGTCCCGGTGGAGTATATTACCTACCCCGATGAAGGTCATGGTTTTGCTAAAAAGGGCAACCAGATCAATACCGCTAAAAAAACATTGGAGTTTTTGGATAAATACCTGAAAGGAAATTTGAACCCGGTAAAAAATTAATTGTTAGGTATGGATATTACAAAGCCGGAACCAGTTTCCGGCTTTGTAATTTATAACAATTGACAGAACCCAGGGGAATGGGGTGCAACCTGTTCAATAATATTAATATTAACTTTGCACCTTAAAATCCGATCCACATAAGCGCTCGTTTTTTATTTAAATCATCCGGTATCACTCAATTGAACCATATGAAAGAAGTATATATTATCTCCGCTGTCAGAACTCCCATTGGCAGTTTTGGCGGTTCGCTGAAAAGTTTTACCGCTACCCAATTGGGCGCAATCGCCATCAAAGGCGCCCTTGCAAAAGCAGGTGTTGCGCCCGGCCTCGTGAACGATGTGCTGATGGGATCGGTTATACAAGCCAATCTCGGGCAGGCACCTGCGCGCCAGGCAGCTAAATTCGCCGGCTTGCCCAACGAAGTAAATTGTACCACCGTCAATAAAGTGTGCGCAAGTGGCATGAAATCAATTTCCCTTGCCGCCCAAAGCATTATGCTGGGCGATGCAGATATTGTGATTGCGGGTGGAATGGAAAGCATGAGCAACGTGCCTTTTTACGCAGAAAGCATGCGATGGGGCAACAAATATGGCAATACGCAATTGATAGATGGCCTTGCAAAAGATGGCCTAACCGATGTTTATGATGGCAAAGCGATGGGCAATGCAGCAGAGCTTTGCGCCGGGACCTGTGGCATCAGCCGGGACGAACAGGATGCATTTGCGATCGAAAGTTATAAACGCTCGCAGGCCGCCGTCAACGAAGGCCGGTTTGAGAATGAGATCGTCCCGGTAGAAATACCCCAGCGAAAAGGCGAACCCTTATTATTCACAAAAGATGAAGAGCCTTTTAATGTAAAATTTGATAAGATACCTGAATTGAAAGGCGCCTTTCAAAAAGATGGTACCGTTACCGCAGCAAATGCCTCCACAATGAATGATGGCGCCGCCGCATTGTTATTGATGAGTAAGGAAAAAGCGGGAGAACTTGGACTAGAACCTATTGCCAGGATACTGAGTTATGCCGATGCCGAACAATCGCCTGAATGGTTCACGACGACTCCGTCAATCGCGGTGCCAAAAGCGGTAGAAAAAGCAGGGCTGAAAATGGATGACATCGATTACTGGGAATTGAATGAAGCCTTTGCGGTGGTCGGTATTGAAAACAGCAGGCGAATGAATCTGGATCCTGCAAAGGTAAATGTGAATGGAGGCGCGGTTTCCATTGGCCATCCGCTTGGCTGCAGCGGTGCCAGGATCATTGTTACGCTTATAAATATTTTGAAACAAAATAAAGCTAAATACGGCGCTGCCGGGATCTGCAATGGAGGCGGCGGAGCATCGGCAATGGTAATTGAAAATATGAGTTTTCTGTAAGGAAATGTCACGGAGTCTTACTAACTTGTATGTGTCGACACGTCGGTGATATTATTTGTCGAATTAGCCCATTGGAAACACGGCAGCGTTTTTACACATTAAACCTAAAATGCATTACATCGCCGTCATGTACAATGTATTCCTTCCCCTCGATCCTCAGGCGGCCATTTTCACGGCAGGCTGCTTCTGATTTGTAAGTGATAAAATCATCGTAAGCGATTACTTCCGCTTTAATAAATCCCTTCTCAAAATCCGTATGTATCACGCTGGCGGCTTGTGGCGCTTTCCAGCCCTGGTGGATGGTCCAGGCCCTAACTTCCTGCACACCAGCTGTGAAATAAGTTAACAGGTTAAGCAATTTGTAAGCCGAATGTATCAACCGGTCCAACGCCGGTTCCGTCATCTTATACTCCTCCATGAACATGGCTTTATC
This sequence comes from Ferruginibacter sp., assembly GCA_039916545.1. Taxonomy (GTDB): domain Bacteria; phylum Bacteroidota; class Bacteroidia; order Chitinophagales; family Chitinophagaceae; genus Ferruginibacter. The sequence continues at coordinate 31,771 of JBDSLD010000135.1, read as the reverse complement.
GTCCGGGTTGTCAAATTCCGCGATCTGTGCCTCGATGGCATTGGTCATTACGATAACCTGGGCGCCTTCATTTTTAACCGCTTCGATCAGCGCCTCGGAATATTTATTACCGGTGTGCATCGACGCTTCATCTACATTGGCCACGTACAGTACAGGTTTATCACTCAATAAAAAATTTTCGGCGATAGCCGCTCTTTCTTCTTTGTCAAGGTTAAGCGAATGCACACTTTTACCCTTGTTCAACTGATCTTTACATCTCAATAAAACCTCGTATTCAAGTTTCATTTTGGCATCACCGGTTTTGAGCATTTTTTCCATCCGAGATAATTTTCTTTCCACGCTATCCAGGTCTTTTAGCTGCAATTCAGTTTCAATGATCTCTTTATCACTGATAGGGTTAATAGGGCCCTCTTCTCTTAAAATATTTTCATCTTCAAAACAACGGATCACGTGAATAATGGCGTCTACTTCGCGGATATTGGCTAAAAATTTATTGCCTAAACCTTCACCTTTGCTTGCGCCACGTACAAGGCCGGCAATATCAACAATTTCAATCTGCGTGGGTACGGTACGATTGGGCTTCACCAGTTCAGCCAGTTTATCCATTCTTGGATCGGGCACATTTACCAAACCGGTATTGGGTTCGATCGTACAAAATCTGTAATTGCTTGCCTGTGCCTTGGCGCTGCTGCTAACTGCATTAAATAAAGTTGATTTCCCCACATTTGGTAATCCCACGATGCCTGCTTGTAAAGCCATGTTATTTTGTTTACTGTTTCCGTTTAGTGTTATTGTTCATTCAAAGTAGATATCATTACCTTGGCGTTAAAGTACTTTTAGCCGAATTGAAAAGCGGAGTTAAAGTATTTTCGGCTGCAAAGGTAAGGTTTGCAGTCAAATATCAATTTCCGTAAAAAACAGCCGCGTAAATGTTTAATTTGATAATATTGCAACAGGCTTCCCGGGTCGGCAATTGTAGCCGTCAGGCAGATTTACCAGGAACCAATAAAAAGAAAACATAATTAATATGGCATTGAGCAGGATATGGTCGGCATTTATCATTGTTGCAATAACGGTGGCTGGTATTAAATGTTTTTTCTTTGGCGATTCACAGATCTTCACCTGGATGGTAAGTGGAAAAGCAAGTGATCCTGCCAATCCCCTGAAATTGGACGGTGTTATTGAAACCTGCTGGGTAGCGGTAGATATCTGTTTAAAACTCGTAGGTATTTTGGCACTTTTCATTGGGTTTATGAACATTGCTGAAAAGGCTGGCGGAATAAGGCTTTTATCGCGCATTGTCGGACCTTTTTTTTCTAAGCTTTTCCCTGAGATACCAAAAGGTCATCCGTCCATGGGGCATATGATCATGAATTTTTCAGCCAACCTGCTTGGACTGGATAATGCCGCCACACCATTCGGGTTAAAAGCCATGCAAAGTTTACAGGAACTCAACACCGATAAAGAAGTCGCCTCAAATTCGCAGATCATGTTCCTTTGCCTGCATGCGGCCGGCCTCAATTTGATCCCGGTTAGCGTAATTGCAGTGCGGGCCGCCCAACACGCGTCTGATCCCACCGATGTTTTTCTTCCTTGTATGATCGTAACATTTGTAGGTACGATGGCGGCGATGATCATTGTTTCAATCAGGCAAAAGATCAATTTATTTCAGCCGGTAATATTAGGTTGGGTATTTGGCATCTCTGCGATCATTGCCTTCCTGGTCTTATACGTAACCAGGCTTGATGCCGCGGGCATCCAGTTATTTTCCGGCAAACTGAGCAATGGATTGATCTTATTGGTTTTCCTGCTGATCGTTTTAGGCGGCGTATATAAAAAAATAGACCTCTTTGCTGCTTTCGTAGATGGGGCCAAAGACGGTTTCGGTACTGCGATCCGTATCATACCCTACATCCTGGGAATATTGGTGGCAGTAAGTATGCTTCGTACAAGCGGCACATTTGATGCAATCATTTCAGCAATGAAACAGTTTTTCGCCATGCTGGGCGCAGATACGCGTTTTGTCGATGGATTGCCAACGGCTTTGATCAGGCCTTTGAGCGGCGGTGCAGCCAGGGGAATTATGGTGAGTACCATGACCACTTTTGGCCCTGATTCTTTTGCAAGTAAGCTATCCGGCATTTTCCAGGGTGCTTCTGACACAACATTTTATGTGATCGCCGTTTATTTTGGATCTGTAAATATCAAAAATACCCGCTATTCCATCGGTTCGATGCTGCTGGCCGACCTTGTAGGGATCATTACGGCAATAATTTTATGTTACTTGTTTTTTGGCTAAAACCTGGTTGTGCTGAAGCTGCGATGAATGAAATTCAGGCATCGCAAGTAATTCTACTTGTGCGTTTTCTTTTTTAATGATTTTGGAGGCTGCTGTTTCGGTGGTGCTTTGCGCATGGCAGGTTTTACAATAATTTTACCTGGACGGCTCTTCACTTTTATTGCCTGTTTTGAACGTCTCACAGTTCGGTCAGCAGCCTTGGCAGGTTCCGATTCTTCTTCCTCCCCCTCGCCAAAATAATTTCCGAAAAAGTTAGCCAGGTCCCTGGCATGATAAATACTACGGTCATATTTATTTCCCAGCACTACGATGGTAGCGGAGTCCTCCACCAACCTGATAAATGCAGCGTTGTTGCCATGCCACCAACCATTGTGATAGATCATTTTTTTTCCGGAAGGATAGATATTCATTCGCCAGCCCAATCCATAATTTCGGACGCCGGGTTTTTCATTGCTGTAAGGCGCGTATGCTTCTGTGAGTGTTTTTTCGGTAAATAAAATGCCGCTCGTTAATGCCCTGTCCCATATCAGCAGGTCGCGCGGTGTACTATAAACATTCTTATCGCCATACACCATGTCCAGGAAATTCATGGGAATTACCTTGCCCTTCCAATCGTAACTCAATGTTACTTTTCCTGAATCGATGTTGCTGTACACAAAGGTGTTTTTCATTCCCAGTGGTGCAAAGAAGGTGGTCTTTAAATAATCTCCATATTTTTCTCCGCTCAGCTTTTCTATCAGCAGGGCCAGCAAAGCAAAATTGGTATTGCAATATACAAATCCCCTGTTTGGGCTACCTATATTATCAATCTCCTTTTTCCGGGTTACCAAAAAATCAAATACATCCTGGTTGGTGATATTCACTTTTTTGTTCCATCCCATATTTTCCATAAAATGAACATAGTTCGGAAGCCCGCTTCTATGATCAAGCATGGTACGGATGGTAACGCCCGGGTAATTGAAATCCGGGAAATATTTACTGAATTCATCGTCGACGTTCAATTTCCCCTCCTGCCATAAGCGCAATACGGACATGGCGGTAAAGGTTTTGGAAACAGAAGCGATGTGAAAAGAAGTGCTGTCTGTAATGGTATCGGTACCACCCGGACGGCCACTGCCATTGTAAGCTTCAAAAACAATATTGCCTTTTTTTGCCACAACAATACCGCCATTAAATCCTCTCGATCCCAAAACAGAATCATACCATTTTTCACAGATAAGGCGAAGACGCTCAGTTTCAGCAGCTGGCAACGGCGTTGGCGGTGTCAACAATATCTGGACAGTATTTGTCCCGGCCAGGACTACCTTATTTTGAGGAGTTGAATTACAGGCACTTAAAATACTAAATATTATCAAAACAGCGTAACGGCTGAAGGGCAGGTTATGTTGTAAAGTTCGGGGAATCAAAAGCATTGTGCCACGTGAATTAAGCCGGGCAGATATATTGAAGAAAGCACAAAAAGATCGGTACATAAAAGTATTAATACTAGATAGAATATATTTGTGCAAAATAAGGAGTAAATAAAATGGTAGACAAAAAATTAACAAGTTATCCAAAAGAGAAGATCAATATTTTATTTTTAGAAAACATAAGTGATGTAGCAGTGAAATATTTTAATGCTGCCGGTTACGTTAATGTTAAAAAATTAAACGGCGCATTAAGTGAAGAACAACTGATAAGAGAAATAAAAAATGTGCACCTGGTTGGCATCAGGAGTAAAACCCAACTGACGGAAAAGGTACTGGCTGCGGCAGAAAAATTGCAGGCCATCGGTTGCTTTTGCATCGGGGTTAACCAGGTTGATCTCCAAACTGCCACTACGCAAGGTGTTGCAGTTTTTAACGCGCCCTACAGTAATACGAGGAGTGTGGCGGAACTGGTGATAGGCGCGTCCATTGTATTGATCAGGAGGATCATTGATAAAAATAAGGCCGCACATGAAGGTACCTGGTTAAAAGAAGCTACCGGCAGTTATGAATTGCGGGGAAAAACATTGGGTATAATTGGGTATGGTAATATTGGTAGCCAGTTAAGTGTATTGGCCGAAGGACTTGGCATGAAAGTGATCTACTATGATGTAGAAACAAAACTGCCATTAGGCAATGCAGTAGATGGCAAAAACCTTCGCGACGTGGTAGGCAAGGCGGATATTATTTCATTACATGTGCCTGACCTGCCGACCACTAAAAATATGATCAATAAAAGCCTGCTTAAAAGCTTCAAACAGGGAAGTATCCTTATAAATTATGCGCGCGGTGAAGTAGTGGATATTGATGCATTGGCAAAGTCTTTGTCTGAAGGGCAACTGGGCGGAGCCGCCATTGATGTTTTTCCCTGGGAGCCGGAAAAAAACGGGGACAAATTTACCACGCCGTTACAGGGGTTGAGCAACGTGCTGTTGACTCCCCATATTGGCGGAAGCACGCAGGAAGCGCAGCATAATATTGGTGACGATGTCAGCGCCAAATTATTTAATTACCTGGAAAAGGGGATCAGTTATGGTTCTCATACCGTTCCGGCGCTAAGTCTGCCACCACAGGAAGGTACCCACCGGATATTGCACATACACAATAACGTGCCGGGCGTTTTGAGCGAGATCAACACGACTTTGTCAAAAAATAAGATCAATATACTTGGTCAGTACCTCAAAACAAATGATGCCATCGGTTATGTGGTGCTGGACGTGGATAAGAACCTTAGTAAAAATGCGCTTGAATTATTGAGAAAAGTAAAAGAAACGATTAAGGTGCGAATGCTGTATTAATATTTATTTAACAAAAAATCTTAAAAAACAAACTATTCGATCCGGCCAACGTTGAGCAAGATTTTAAAACTGCTCTGGGCAGATATAAGATGTATGGCTCGGATAGCTGATACAGCCGATTTAAATAATGATTTACTTGCTAATAAAATGTTAACAGAACCATACTTATTTTCTTAACTTTCAATATTTATTGAAAATATTGTATCTTTGTGATCTCAAATTATAACAATGAAACTAATCATAATTGGCGGCGGCTTTGGAGGGTTAAGGCTCGCCCGAAAACTAAGCAATAAACCAGGTTTTGATGTTACTTTACTCGACAGGTTTAACTTTCACCAGTTTCAACCACTCTTTTACCAGGTGGCTACGGCCGGCCTGGATGCCAGTAATATTTCTTTCCCTTTACGCAAGGTTTTTCAGAAAAGCAAGAATATCCGGTTCAGGATGGCGGAAGTGAAGCAAATTGTTTCTGATCAGAATAAAGTGATAACCGATATAGGGGAATTTGAATATGATATCCTGGTGATCGCCACCGGCGCAGATACTAATTTTTTCGGGAATCAGAACCTGATCGATCATGCTTTTCCGATGAAAAGTACGGTGGAAGCAGTTCAGTTGCGCCATCACTTACTCCACAATTTTGAGGACGCGCTAAATGCTAAAACCGCGGCGGAACTGCAAAGGCTGATGACCATCGTAATAGTTGGAGGTGGGCCAACGGGCGTAGAATTAAGCGGGGCAATCGCTGATATGAAACGATACCAGTTGCCCAAAGATTACCCTGAACTGGATTTTAATACGATGAAGATCTATTTGTTGGAAGGGTCCCCAAAAACACTTGGCAATATGAGTGAAAAGTCGGCAGCCGACTCAAGAGACTATCTTACAAAAATGGGTGTGATCGTTAAAACGGAAACTGTATTAAAAGATTTTAATGGCCAGACTGCCATACTTAAAAATGGAGAAACCATCGAGACTTCTGTGGTCATCTGGGCCGCAGGGATCAAAGGAAATGTTCCTGCCGGTATCAGCCCTGACCTGATCGTTCGTGGCAACAGGATCAAGATCGACCGGCATTGCCTCGTAAACGGATTCACTAATATTTATGCAATTGGCGATGTGGCTTATATGGAAGAGCCCGCCTGGCCCCATGGACATCCTCAGGTGGCCCCGGTAGCTATGCAGCAGGCCGATATGTTGATGAATAATTTGCGGCGGGTAGAAATGAAAAGTGGTAATAGCCAGCTGGAAGAATTCGTTTATAAAGACAGTGGCAGTATGGCTACTATCGGACGCAACCTCGCTGTGGTAGATATACCGAAACCCAAATTACATTTCAAAGGTTTTATAGCCTGGATGATCTGGATGGGACTTCACCTGATGCTGATATTGGGTGTAAAGAACCGTTTCTTTGTGTTCGCTAACTGGCTCTACAATTATTTTACCTACGACCAAAACCTGCGCCTGATCTTTAAAGTTTTTTACCGCGCGCCTAAGCCACCCGAAACAAAAGTGGAAGAAACGAGGCCCACCGAAGAAGCAAAGCCGGCAGAACAAACAACACCTGCAGGGGCCAAAGCTGTGACAATACCCCTTTAATTAATTTAATTTCGACATAGTAAGGCGCTACTTGCGGATGTCCACGATGCGTGTGCGCATTTTAAAATTAGCTGGTAGCTCTTATATTTTATAATCAATCATGATCATCGCCGGCAACGATAAAATTTCAATCATGCGGTCTGAATTTTTAACAGCGGAATGGAAGAATTTAATAATGGCTAATTATATAGTTGATCCGGCCGTTCTTTTACCTTACCAGCCGGGCAAAACTGAATTGGATATGTATGACGGAAAATCATTTGTAAGTCTTGTCGGTTTTATGTTTGCCAACACCAGGCTGCTCGGGTATAAAATTCCTTTTCATATAAATTTCGAAGAAGTTAATCTTCGCTTTTATGTGCGGTACAATGATGACGGCGAATGGAAAAGAGGCACGGTATTTATAAAAGAAATTGTGCCAAGACGGGCCATTTCTTTTGTCGCCAATACGTTGTACAACGAGAAATATGCAACCATGCCGATGAAGCATTTCCGGCAGGAAACCAATGATGAAATTAACTTGGGTTATCACTGGAAATATAAAAGCAGTTGGAACAGGATAGAAGCGGTTACCGAAAAAAATGCTTCCGCAATGCAGCCGGGCAGCGTGGAAGAGTTTATCGCGGAGCACTATTGGGGTTACTCGAAATACAATGAAAATACCACCTTTGAATATGCCGTGCAGCACCCAGCCTGGAAAGTGTACCCAGTTAAAAGTTATACCATCGACTGTGATTTTAATGCGTTGTATGGCAATTCGTTTTCCTTGTTGCAAACTACCAAACCCGATTCTGTTTTTGTTGCGGAAGGTTCGGCGGTCAGTATCCTGCACAAAAGAAATCTATGATTCGAGCCCGGTTTTTAACAGTCGTTTCGCGCGACTTTTGAAGGCAGGCGTTTGATGCGGCAATTGTTCTTCTATCAATAGTTTTATTTCTGGTAAAATGTCGGGATACAATTTTGCCAGTTTACCAAGTACCGTCAGTGCAAATGCCTTCACGGCTACCGCCTCAGTAGGCGATTCAACATATTGAAAGCAAATATTCATTACTTCACCCTGGTATTTTTTGGGAATATTTATTTCCTGAAGGATACGGATGGTATTTCTTTTAACGGCATTGTGTATGCCGGGCTTGTTCAAATTATTGATCAGATCAGGGAATCTCTTTTTTATAAATTCCGGGTGGGCCGATATGCAATAGCTTAGGGGCCAGGATGCCCGTTGGATAACCCGGTATTCATCATTCAAAAAAAGATGGAATAGTTCGTCGAAGCGTTTTTGATCAGCTCCGATCCAGGCAACGATCCTGTCGCATTGCGCCTTTGAATGTTCTTTCAGGATATCTTCCCTCAGGTTAAATTTATCCACGTTGGGATTTTTTGGCTAAGATTTTTCGATGCAAATGCACGGATTTAAATGAATAGTTTTTAATCAGTTTGCAGCCTGATTTTTTATTTAGCCCTAAGCAGCTTTAAATATCAGATTCAAACTATAATTCATTTATTCAAATTTGTGGATTCTCAGTATTAATTTACAATTGGCAATTGTTCCAGTAGCTTAATTATTTTCCTCACTTCATCGCCGTCTGTTAATACTGATTGCAGATTTTCACCCATTGCCGGGTTTTGAAAATTCATGGTACTTTCCGTAAAGCCCCTTGCCGATGTGTGAAACTCTTCGGCGCCTGTTTTTTCCGCGATCGTTAAAATATTATCTGAACGAATACCGCTTCCCGGCATGATAATGATCCTGCCATCGGCCTGGCGGATCAACGCGTTGATGAGTTCCGCACCTTCCATTGCGGCAGGTCTTTGTCCGCTGGTTAATATCCGTTCGCAACCAATTGCGACAACGTCTTCCAGTGCTTTAAACGGGTCAGCGGTTCGGTCAAAGGCGCGGTGAAAAGTAACGCCCAGCGGGTAGGCCAGGTCTACAAGTTGTTTGCACCTTTCTTTATCTATTGTTCCATCCGCCAGCAACATGCCAATCACCACGCCATCGCATTCCAGCTCTTTGCATAACTGTACATCGGTTTTCATCATTTCAAATTCAGCATCGTTATATAAAAAATCACCACCCCTGGGACGGATGATCGTATATAATTCGATTGTAAGTAGTTCCCTTGCAGCCTTGATAAAACCATAGGAAGGAGTCGTACCGCCATCGAAAGGGTTGTCACACAATTCAATACGTTGCGCGCCTGCGGATTGTGCGATCCCGCAGCTTTCAATATTAAAACCGATTACTTCGAGCATTTGGTAGCAGGTATTGAGTATGGAGAATTGAGTATTCAGTATTAAGATTTGAGAAAGTGACCGGCCATCAATAATACATCAACTAAAAAAGTATTTCGAGTCATGAATTTTAGTTTCAGTGGCACTTTTGACTGAAAAAACAAAGCCTTTTTGTACAGCATACGCACCATATTGTCCTTTTTTGTTGAGGGCCAAAAAGCCTACCTGCAGGGTTTTTGCTTTTACCGGGTCTCTTTTTATTATTCTTTCCACTGCTTTTTTGCAAGCCATTTCAGGACTGTTACCCTGCCTCATAAATTCAATCACCAGGTGCGTGCCGCAAATACGGATCACTTCTTCGCCCACCCCGCTACTGGTAGCCGCACCTACTTCATTGTCAACAAACAAACCTGCGCCGATCACTGCCGAATCACCCACCCGGCCATGTAATTTAAACGCCATGCCACTGGTAGTAACACCGCCGGAAATGTTTCCTTTCGAATCCATTGCCACCAATCCCATCGTATCATGGTTGGGTGTTCCGTCCGCGAAAAAATTAGGCGCGAACGGACCGCTCGCACTTTTATTTTCTATATTGATCATCGGCTTGTACTCGCTCTTCTTTAGCCATTCCTTGTAGGCCTTTTCAGCGCTCTCGGAAAGTTTGGCGGGCTCTTTTGTAAATCCATTTTCGATCGCGAACTGTTGCGCGCCGTTGCCAACCAACAATACATGCGGGGTAGTTTCCATCACTTTCCTTGCCACAGATATAGGATGTTTGATTTGTTCCAAACCAGCCACAGCACCGCAATTGGAATGCTCGTCCATAATACAGGCGTCCAGGGTAACGGTACCGTCCCTGTCGGGGTAGCCGCCTAATCCCACGCAACAATTGATCGTATCTTCAATTTGCCTTGCACCCGCTTCAATTGCATCTACTGACCTGCCGTTTGCGGATAAGATTTTCCACGCGGCTTCATTTACCGGCATGCCCGAATCCCAGGTGGAAACAACGATCGGGCTAACAGGTAGATTGAACCCGTTGGCTAAACCTTGTTTCGTAGCAAGTAATGGCGCGGAAAGTGCGGACAATTGTAAAAATTTTCTCCTGTGAATTTTTTGAGGCATAAATAGTTGTTTTGTTTTTTTAAAAACTAAGTAAATAATTAATTTTGAAATCAACAATAATTAACTGTTGATTATCCGGGCAAATGGTGGCTCAATGATGAATTGCCAGTTTTTGTATCATTTCAGTACTTATGGCGTCGGCATAAACTCCATAAGCGCTGGTCATACTGCCTTTTATAGTGCCGTCTTTCGACTCGATGGCATATACAATATCTTCATCATCAGGGTTGGTATCTCCTTCAAAACGATAAGCTGCTGTTATTTCAAATTCATCCGGGTTTAAGCAAATATTATGCTCATTGCAGATAATTTTATCAAAGGCAATATTAAAATCAAGCCCGTAGCCCCTGGCCTTTAAACCCGCTAATGCTGCTACAACAGTTTCATAATTTTCCATATATGTAAATTTTAAATAAAGTTAAGGATTATGTGGAACGCTGAATTAATTACGGCAGGCCGGGCATTTCAAATTGTCATTTTAATATATGATTATTGTTATCATACTTCATACAAGCTCATGGAAAGAAACCAGGACCAACAGTTGGAAATGAACCCCCTGTGCCGGCTTTTGCAAAATGTAGGAATAAGTTGGTAACTTGCAGAAGCAAAATAGTGGCTATTGCCGATACCGTGCTAAATTACCGGTGGTTGATTGACTACGCTTTAGTTTAAAAATCCCTGCAAAAATAAAGAGGAACAGCAGCAATAGTGATACCTACGACAAGCATAAAAGACCATCTCCATGGATAAAAGAGTAAAATTTGATTTTGAGATTTATTTCACCAATGGGGGAAGTGTCAAAGGAGAAGATTTTCGACTTGATATCGAAGGGGATGATATTTCCGACAAAGATTTATCCGACCATATCATTGCCGACATGCACTTGCTGATGACAGGACAAACCAAAATCAGCAACAAGAAGATCATTAGCGAGAACCACAAAAGGTCGCGGACCGATGAAAAACGGGCAAGGGAAGTACTGATAGATCTGAGTCACACAATCGAAAATGGGCTCATAACTTACAAGGGACTGCCTGCACCAGTAATTTGCGATTTTTTAAGCAGGGAAGATTCAAAGCAATTTTATGGGGAAGGCACTACATTTCAAATTGGCAAGATTGAAATGGTTTCCAATACCGGAACGTATATTGATTGTCCTTTTCACCGGTTTGAGGATGGTAAGGATCTGTCTGAGGTGGGATTGGAAAGTTTTACAGACCTGCAAGGTATAGTCATCCGGGTGCCACATAAAGAAAACCTGGAAGTAACAGCAGGACATTTAAAGAATTATGAAATAAGAAATCGTGCCGTGCTTATCCATACAGGATGGGATCAATACTGGAACACGGAAAATTATTATGAAAATCACCCTTACCTGGCTAAAAGCGCGGCAGAATATTTGAAGGATTGCGGCGTTAAATTAGTAGGGATCGATTCTCACAATATTGATAATACAAAAGACAAAAGCCGCCCGGTACATACAACTCTTTTGGGTGCAGAGATCTTGATAGTTGAACATCTTTGTAATTTAAATTCGTTGCCGCCCGATGGTTTTACATTTAGTGCCGTTCCACCAAAATTCAAAGGAGTGGGCACTTTTCCTGTGAGGGCGATGGCCAAAACCAGGACGACACAATAAAATATCCTTTAATGGGTTTCCAATGGTACAACCGTTTATAAGCCAGATTAGGCAAAGGCGGCGAATATTGGCATCCGATACCGGGTATTAAAAATGAATAAAATAATTATGAGTAAAGAAAGAAAAGGAAATGAGAAAAAATCATCTCAAACACAGGCTGTCACAGGTAGATTAGATATCTCCCGCAATGGAATGGGGTATGTGATAGTGGAAGGGTTAGAAAAGGATATTGTAGTAAGGCCCAATGATTTTAACCATGCATTTCATGGAGATACAGTAAAAGTGCAGATTAATAAAGACAGTGGCAGAGGACGTCGCACCGAAGGAAAAATAACGGATGTAGTTGAACGCCTCCGCACAACCTTTATCGGCAATGTGCAGGTAAACAAAAACATCTCATTTTTTATAGCGGCGTCAGATAAACCAGTCCCGGATTTTTATATACCGCTGGAAAAATTAAATGGTGCAATTAATGGTGACAGGGTAGTGGCCCGCCTCGTAAAGTGGGGTAAAACGGACAAGAAACCGGAAGGAGAAGTGGTAAGCATATTAAAGGCGGAAGACGTGAATGACATGGCCATGAAAGAAATACTGGTCGAGTCGGGCTTTCCGCTGGAATTTGAGGAAACGGTAATGGAGGAGGCGATGAAGCTATCTGAAACGATCACGCGGGAAGAACTGAAAAAGAGAAAAGATTGCCGGGATATCCTCACTTTTACGATAGATCCGGTAGATGCTAAAGATTTTGACGATGCCATATCGATCCGCAACCTGGACAACGGAAATTACGAGATAGGCGTTCACATAGCGGACGTAAGTCATTTTGTAAAACCCGACAGTATTTTAGATAAGTCGGCCTATGCCAGGGCCACCAGCGTGTACCTGCCGGACAGGGTAAACCCCATGCTGCCTGAAAAGATCAGCAATGAACTTTGCTCCTTAAGGCCAAATGAAGATAAATATACTTTTTCCGTGATCTTCCAGATTACTAACCGTGGAGAAATTAAGCATAAGTGGATCGGCAGAACGATCATTCACAGCAATCACCGGTTTACTTACGAAGACGTGCAGGAGATCATTGAAACCAGCGATGGTTTACATCACAAGGCCATTTTGTTACTGGATACCCTGGCCAAACAATTCAGGAAAGAAAGGTTCGACAATGGCGCTATTAATTTTTCTTCGCAGGAAGTACGTTTTACTCTTGATGAAAAAGGCAAGCCGATCGGCATAGTTGTAAAAGAAAGCAAGGATGCGCACAAACTGGTGGAAGAATTTATGCTGCTCGCCAACAGGACCATTGCAGAGTACGTTTCCAGGATAAAGATCGATAAAGAGCCGGTGCCATTTCCTTATCGTATCCATGATACGCCGGATGACGAAAAGCTGAAACCCTTTGCCGCATTTGCAAAAAAATTCGGTTACACATTTGATATTCATGATGAGGCAGCTGTTGCACTTTCCTTTAATAATTTATTAAAAGATGTGAGTGGCAAGCCGGAGCAGCACGTGCTGGAACAATTGGGTATCCGCACTATGGCGAAGGCAATTTATACGTCGAAAAATATTGGCCACTATGGCCTTGGATTTGAGCATTACTGCCATTTTACGTCTCCCATACGCCGTTACCCGGATGTAATGGTGCACCGGATATTGCAGGAATGCCTGGATAAGGAAGTAAGGGTAGATAAAAAAATGGAGGAGAAATGTAAGCATTGCAGCGACAGGGAACGCAAAGCAATGGAGGCAGAAAGAGCGGGCAATAAGTACAAGCAGGTAGAGTTTATGCAGAATTATCTCGGAGAGGAATTCGATGGAATAATCAGCGGTGTGGCGGGCTTTGGCTTTTTCGTGGAAACGGTTTTACACAAGTGTGAAGGTATGGTAACGGTGCGGGACCTTGCAGAATTTGATGAGTTTAAATTGGATGAGGCCGATTATGCATTGGTAGGGTTACGTACCGGGAAAAAATTCAGGATGGGTGATGCCGTAAGAATAAAGGTGGTCGCGGCAAATTTGGAAAAGCGCCAGCTTGACTACAATTGGGTGCAGGAAGAAGGAAAGGCACAATTGAATATAGCAAAGGCAAAGCCGGTGGCAAAGAAGAAAAAATAATTATTAACGCAGGTTACCGGGCCCGTATTTTGCTCAGTGATTTCATATACCGTAGTTTACTTTATGCATTCTTTTATAGAGTTGTCAAAAATATTTGAAGAAAAATTCGCTACCCGGCATTTCCCGATGCATGCTCCTGCACTTTATGATGCCGCGCAATATATTTTACAATTAGGCGGCAAAAGGATCAGGCCCGTATGTGTAATGATGGGCAATGAATTATTTGATGACATTAATCCCGATGCTTACGAAGTAGCGACTGCTATTGAACTGTTCCATAATTTTAGTTTGATACATGACGACATAATGGACAAGGCGCCTTTGCGGCGCGGAATGGAAACAGTGCATACCAGGTATGGCGAATCAACCGCATTGCTTGCGGGAGATGTTATGCTGGTGCAGTCTTACGAATACCTGAATAAAATAAAACGGGATTACCTGCAAAAGATCATTCACCTGTTCAACCAAACGGCAAAAGCGGTTTGCGAGGGCCAGCAGTCAGATATGGATTTTGAAAAACGCGTATCCGTAAGCCTGGATGAATATGTGAACATGATCACGTTAAAAACTTCCGTATTGTTAGCGGCCAGTTTGCAGCTTGGGGCAATATTAGGTGGCGCAGGGCAAGGCAACCAGCAACATTTGTACGAGTTCGGAAAGAACCTGGGCATTGCCTTCCAGGTGCAGGACGATTACCTGGATGCATTTGGTGATCCCGGAAAATTTGGAAAGCAGGTGGGGGGAGATATTATTGCCAATAAAAAAACATTTTTACTTATCCATGCGATGGAAGTCGCTTCTGATAGCCAGAAAAAAGAGTTGACCGCTTTAACAAGCACTGCCATAGAAGATACAGACCGGAAGGTGAGCACAGTATTGGAAATTTTTAAAGATTGTAAAATTGATGAATGGGCGAGGAAGCTGAAAGAAATTTACCTGCAAACAGCGCTCGGGCACCTCGAGGATACCGCCGTGATTTCCGGCCGCAAACAGCCGTTGATCGAACTGGCTGAATACCTGATACAGAGAGAAAGTTAGTGCGGAAATAAGAGGGCTGCTTAAAACGAATTTTTCCTTCAGTAGAAATTCAAAAAACTATTATCTACTCAGCCCGCCGTTGTTGCGTCTCCATCCAACAACCGAAGCCAGGTTTCTAAAAGCTGGTTATAATTCAGTCTCTCCGCTGTTCCCTGCAATAATATTATTGGCATAGCTTCGGCTGTTGGTTAGGGACGCACCAGCGGCGAGCCACACAGATAGCCGCTTATCTAACTACGCCAGCAGCGGCACTAAAAACTACTTATTATTCAGTAGAAATTCAAAAATTTATTATATACTTAGCTCGCCGTTATTATGTCTGTTGATCAACAACCAACGTAATCCTTCCCAAAGCTAACGCCGCACCAGCATCAGATCCATTCAAATCTTAAACTCAAATTACAATACCTCTACACTACTACATTTTATATTTGCTTCTTTACCCGTCATTTAACGATCAATAAAAAAATTTCCTTAATTTCCTTTTTCATAAAACCTGCGCCAACATGTCAAAATCTTTATTCAGAACAAAGAAGATTGCAAATATTTTAGCCGAAGGCGGCGACGATACCCATGGCGACGGAGGATTAAAAAGAGTGCTTTCCCTACGCGATCTTACTTTCTTTGGAATCGCGGCTATCCTGGGCGCCGGCAGTTTTAGTAGTTTGGGTGGCGCTGTGTTTCATGGAGGCCCCGGAGTGGTTATATTATTTGTTATAACTGCTATTGCATGTGCCTTTACGGCCTTCTGTTATTCAGAATTTGCAAGTCGGATACCCGTTGCCGGTAGCGCCTACACCTATGCCTATGCATCGTTTGGCGAATTGTTTGCCTGGGTAATCGGCTGGGCGCTGATCATGGAGTATTCGATCGGTAATATTTATGTGGCATACAGCTGGAGCGATTATTTTACTTCTTTCCTTGATAAATTAAATATTCATATACCTGAATATTTGTCTACAAGTTATATGGAGGTAAAAGATGCATTGAAAAATGGCAGTACCAATAAAGATGTACTGGATGCCTGGAACAATGCCCCCATGATTGGCAGCCTGCGTATTATTTTTGATCTGCCTGCATTCGTCATCAATATCCTGATCACGATGCTTGTTTATCGTGGCATAAAAGAAAGCCGCAACTTCAGCAATGTGATGGTGATCCTTAAAATGATCGTGGTATCGCTGGTTATAATTGTAGGTGGATACATCGTGTTTTCCAATGGACTTACCTTTAACTGGACGCCCGCTAATGATGAAAATGTGCGGTCATTTATGCCCAATGGCTTTAGTGGCGTAATGGCCGCAGTAAGTGGTGTATTCTTTGCCTACATTGGCTTTGATGCGGTAAGTGTATTAGCTGAAGAAAGCAAAAACCCACAACGCGACCTGCCACGCGGAATGATCCTTTCACTGGTGATCTGCACGATCGTTTATATTTTGCTCACATTGGTACTAACGGGAGCCGTTAACTACCGTAAGTTTGAAGGCGTTGGTGATCCGCTTGCTTTTATTTTTGAAAAAGAAAATTTAAATGTAGGCTGGATGCAATTTTTTGTGGCCATCGCCGCTGTGGTGGCCATGACAAGCGTATTGCTTGTTTTTCAAATGGGGCAACCGCGTATCTGGATGAGCATGAGCCGGGATGGGTTGATGCCGCCCATATTTCAGCGGATCCATAAAAAATATAAAACACCTTCCTTTGCTACCATCATCACTGGTTTGGTAGTAGGCGTTCCCATTTTATTTACAGACAAAACATTCGTACTCGACTTTACCAGTATTGCCACTTTGTTTGCGTTTGTATTGGTGTGCGGCGGCGTTTTATTAATACCTCGTAAGGAAAAGCAGGCCGGCAAATTCCACCTTCCCTATATCAATGGGCAGTTTATTTTCCCCTTGCTTGTAATCGGTTCGATGTTGCTGGCAGCTGTTTTGTCCAAAGACTATTTTGCCAATATGTTTAAATTTGATTTTAGCAAAAATGCGGATTATACGGAGGGCAGAATTAGTTACATGGATTTGGCTACGCCTAATATAACACTGGTTATTTTTTGGTTAAGTACGATTGTAATTGCCATACTCACCTTTATAAAAAAATACTCGCTCATACCGCTGATGGGACTAATCACCTGCATGTACCTGCTCACAGGTATGACGAAGAGTAATTGGGCATGGTTCCTCGGCTGGCTGGCTATCGGACTGGTTATTTATTTTTTGTATGGGTATAAAAAAAGCAAGCTTGCCTCGTAATATTTTGTATTGCTAAATCCACCAGGTCTGGGGTGACCGGGCAAGGATTTGTTGCTAATCACTGCGACATAATAGCTTATTGCCTGTTTCTACCAACCCCTAAAAACAACCTCTTTGATTTCAACATAATTATGCTGCGAAAATTTTACTATTGTAACTTTGCCTTACCAGGATATAAATTTTAATTCCTGTGCAAATATGAAGTACCAGCAAGGGGATAAAATAATAGTGTTATTGACCAACGAAGAAGGGACAGTTGTGGAACTGATGAATGAGAAAATGGTAATGATCGAAGTAAAGGGTGTGCGCTTTCCCGCTTACATGGACCAGATAGATTTTCCCTATTTTAAAATGTTCTCGGAAAAAAGAATTGTCGAGAAGAAAAAAATATTTATTGATAATGTAAAACAGGAAAAAGCCAGTCCTAAGATAAAAGTGGATAATGGTGTATTCATTGCGTTTATGCCAATATTCGATAAAGATATTTTTGATGATGATGTGGTTGAAAAATTAAAAATTTACCTGATCAATCAGACCGATACGGCCTATAATTTTACTTACAATTTAATTTTCAGCGGTGAAAGTAATTTTGAACTAAAAAACACTATCGGTCCGTTAAGCGATTTTTACATGCACAACGTAAACTTTGAGGACCTGAGTGATAACCCTCGCTTTGATATCGAATTTTCCCTTGCAATCCCGGATAAGAAAAAAGCCCCTTACTACGAAACCTCGTTAAAGTTAAAGGCCAAACAGATATTTAAAAGAATTGAAGAGATCCAATTAAAAAATGAGCCAACTTTTTCCTACCCGTTATTTGAAAATTATCCTGACAAAGTAGATGAAGAAAAAGTTGACTTGAGCAGGTTGGGCAATGCCGGCTTCCGGATCTATGACGTAAGTAAAGTAAAAGAAAATTTGCCTCCGGCAAGAACGGTAGTTGACCTGCACATCGAAAAATTAACGGATAGCTGGAAACACCTGAGCAATTTTGAAATACTGACATTGCAGTTGAAAGAATTTGAAAAATTTTATGACCTTGCCGTTGCACACTACCAGCCATCGCTGACGATTATTCATGGTGTAGGTGTAGGTAAATTAAGAGATGAGATCCATGATATTTTGAGGTTAAAAAAAGAAGTGAAATCTTTTGTGAACCAATATCACCCCGCCTATGGCTATGGCGCTACAGAAATTTATTTTTCTTATTAAACTAAGCGGAGGATTGCCGGTCATAATCATTCGTGTAGCAGACCTTTGAGGTTTTAAAACCTTAAGTTTTGTTCAACATAATAAATTATTTAGTGTTTGCAAGAAAACGCTGAAAACCTTTACAGACAATGAATTGTGGCGATTTTTCCTGTTGAACATTATTAATCTTAAACTAAATAAATGGCCTAAAATAGTACTGATCTGTTTATTAAAAGGCATTTAAGTGTGGCCACTGTTTGATCTTCTACACCAGTAAGCGGGTTAGCTGCCTTTCGTTGGTTCGGTTCCGATGAAATCGGAATTGAAAAAATGCGCAGCCTGTTTTTTCAAAGAAGCAAAACAGCAGCGTTCCGGTTATCCGCCAGCTGGCGGACCGGCTGCGGAGGCAAAAGCAGAGAGTTCACAGTTAGTTGGTGAAGTAAAGATTTGGATTAGAAAATATTCTAAAACCTTTACCAGCTATTAGTAACAGCGTTTTTTTGCAGACACTATTTATAAGCAATCCATCATGTTACAACTATCAAATCCCTGGGCACAGGCATTCTATATTTTTATACTTAGTATTTTTCGTTACGTATTTTTTGGTGGTATTGCGTTCCTTACTTTTTATGTTATTTTAAAGAAAAAAAATATTTTTGTCAAGATACAAAACCGTTGGCCCAAAAATAAAGACTACCGGCGGGAAGTGCTTTATTCCCTGGTCACCTTTGTAATTTTCGCCCTGGTTCCATTCGTATTGAACCATCCTGCGATAAAACCGTTTGGTAAAATTTACAGGAACGTGAATGAGCATGGCAGCCTTTATTTTATACTGGTATTTCCTTTAATGCTGATCATTCACGATACTTATTTTTATTTTACCCATCGCCTGATGCATCATCCCCGGCTGTTTAAATATTTTCACGTCATACATCACAAAAGCACTAACCCTTCTCCCTGGGCCGCTTTTGCCTTCAACCCAACAGAGGCAGTAATAGAATCAGGAATTATCTATGTATTCGCATTTAGCTTTCCTGTGCACATCACCCATATTTTTGCCTTCCTCATTTTCATGACCGTTTATAATGTGTATGGACATTTAGGCTTTGAGTTATATCCAAAAGGGTTTAATAAACACTGGCTTGGAAAGTGGTTCAATACCTCCGTCAATCACAATATGCACCACCAACATTTCAAAGGAAACTACGGCCTGTATTTTACTTTCTGGGACAGGATGATGAACACGATGCAAAAAGATTATGATGAGCGTTTTGAAAATGTTACCTCAGGCCACGGGCCAATAAAAAAAGGAGTAATTGTTAATTCGTAGTTGATGCCGGGTATAACTTTTTATTGGCGTAGAAAGTACCAAAAGGAATAAGTGAAGCAATAAATGCAAGAAATATTTTCTTTAGCGACCACTTGTATTGAATTGAGACCTGCAATAGCAGGACCAGGTACAGCAAAAACAAAACACCGTGTATCATGCCGACAACATAGTTTGGCTTCGGCATGCCCAGCATATATTTTAAAGGCATTGTAATAGCGAATAATAAATAGGAACAACCTTCTAAAAAGGCTACCAGTCTGAACCTGGACAATGAATTACTAAGCATGACTGAATAGGATTTGAATTTAAATATATTGATGCGTAATTACCCGATATCATTTTTATCCGCACTGTACTTTCTCCATTTTTCGATCACGGCCGTCATATCGCCTGGCATATCACTTTCAAAAAGGATCGGTTGCCTGGTGGTAGGATGAATAAAGCCAAGCTCTTTGGCATGCAGGGCCTGTCTTTTACAGATCAAAAAACAATTATCGACAAACTGTTTGTATTTTGTAAATACGGTGCCCTTTACAATTTTATCCCCGCCATAAAAATCATCATTAAACAATGGGTGCCCGATGTATTGCATGTGCACACGTATCTGGTGGGTACGACCGGTTTCAAGACGACACTCCACCAATGTGACATAATTAAATCTTTCCAACACTTTGTAATGCGTGATAGCTTCTTTGCCGTGCTCTCCATCCGGGTAAGTTGTAAATAATTTTCTAAACCGCTGGTGTCTTCCTACATGCCCGGTAATAGTGCCTTCATTTTCTTCAAAATCTCCCCATACCAATGCGATGTATCTTCTGTGTACGGTGTGGTTAAAGAATTGTTTTGCAAGATCGGTCATGGCCTTCGGCGTTTTTGCAAGCACCAGCAAGCCGGTTGTATTTTTATCGATCCTGTGCACCATTCCGAAACGTGCCAGGCCATTCTCATCGATATCCGGATTTTGTTGTTTTAAATAATATGCCACTCCGTTGATTAAGGTGCCGCTGTGATTACCACTTCCGGGGTGCACCACCAGTCCGGCGGGTTTATTGATAAGCAATACATCATCATCTTCATAAGCGATATTGAGCGGTATATTTTCCGGAACAATATCATTGGATTCAGGATGGCGGTTACTAAAAACAACAATTTTATCGTATGGCCTTACTTTATAATTTGTTTTTACAGGTTTGTCATTCACCAGTACCATTTCATTTTCGATACCTTGCTGTATCTTATTCCTGGTAGCATTTTCGATCCGCGTCATTAAAAATTTATCGATGCGAAGCGCTTCCTGGCCTTTTGAAATCTCGATCACCAACCGCTCATACAGCTCTTCGCTATCCTGCAGATCTTCATCAACAGCAATAATTTCGTTCGTCATATTCTTTTTTTTACAATTTGAACAACAGTCGTTACACATACCCTGTTAGTGTTGCAGCTCAACCCTTGTACCTTCTTCTGCTTTTCATTTATCTTTGCAAAATAAACCAATTACATTGGATAAGCAGTTAGTAACGTATAAAGATCTTGGCGTCATCGGGTATAAGTCGGCCTGGGATTACCAGGAAAGTCTGCTGCAGGATAATGTGCAACGGAAATCAGCCATCGGCAAACAACTAATGATGAACGTCGAAAGTGTCAATGGCGACACGGAAGATGTTAACGAATTTAACAAGCCCATCGGTCCGCTTTCAACCACCCACTACCTGTTGCTTTGCGAACACCCGCCGGTTTATACGCTCGGCAAAAGCGGGCACATGGAAAATATCCTCATAAGTGAAACAGATATGGAGCAGCGGGGTATTCAATTTTATAAAACAAACAGGGGCGGCGATATTACATTTCATGGGCCCGGGCAAATAGTCGGCTACCCGATCCTGGATCTCGAAAAATTTTATACAGATATTGGCAGGTACCTGAGAGAACTGGAAGAAGTAATAATGCTGACACTGGCTGAATATGGCCTCAACGGAAAACGCAGTAAGGGCGAGACAGGCGTCTGGATAGATCCGGACGTACCCGGACAGGAAAGAAAGATCTGCGCCATGGGCGTACGTTGCAGCCGGTGGATTACAATGCACGGCTTTGCTTTAAATGTAAACACGGACCTTGATTATTTCAACAATATCATCCCCTGCGGAATTGAAAATAAAAAGGTAACGTCCTTGGCAAAGGAACTTGGCCGCCGGGTAGACCTGGAAGAAGTGAAAGAAAAGATAACCCGAAATTTTGAAAGGATTTTTAATGTGTCTCTAAACACTGAATACTAAGTTCCAAATATTAATTTTCCAATCATTTATTCCGCTGCTCCTTGCCACTGGCCGCATTTTTCCCATCTTTTGGAATAAAGAACTTATACTTTTCCAATAATATATCATTGTCCAGTAAATGATATTTGAACCAGCCCGAATGAAGGAAATTCACCTTTTCCAATATCAGGTAAGGTTCTTTTATATTGCGTACCTCAAATATCAGGTTGTCGGCTTCATCAAAAAATTTAATAGAAAATTTTCGAGTGGCGGCATCATGCAGGTTGATGATCACGTTATTGTCTTTTCCTGTAAATACAAATTTGCTGGGAACAAAAACATTGATGCCGGTCTTGATCACCTCTTTTTCTTTTTTCTCTTCTACCACCAGTTCTGGCGGAATATTTTTTAAAGTATCCATTTCGGGCTTGTAAGAACGCGTGAAGAGGTAACTCCCCCCATCGAATGCAACAAACACGCGATAAAAAACCCTTCCGCCAGGTGATTTGCTATCCACGTATCCATTCTCCCTGTTCATTGGATTCAAAACACTTCCAATAGTTGAGAACTTTTTAATGCTGTCTGTCGACCGTTGGATATTAATGTTATTGACCAATGCCCCATAATTATTTTTCCAGCTGATGATCACTTTGCCATCCCTGGTTTTTACAGAAATGGAAGGAAGTGTATCCTGGCTAAAAATATTACCGGTGAAAGCTGTACAATATATAAAGAGGACAACGATGAATTTCAACATAAAAAAGAAACGCGGAGTTCAATTTAAAATTATGGGTGCAAAGATAGCAACAATGTTAAATCAATTAAAAAACTAAACTGCCCTTAGGTAAAGATAAATTGCCTTGTAAGCCACCTGTATGGATACAGATAATGTTGCTTCCTTTTGGGAAAAAATCTTTTTTTATCGAATCAATAATACCAAACATTAATTTTCCTGTGTACACAAAGTCCGTTGGTAGCGCGTGTTTTTGATAAAAAAAATTCATAAAACTGATAAGTTCCGGTGTTCTTTTTGCGTAACCTCCAAAATGATAATTATCAATTATCTGTAGCTGTTGCGGATTAAATAATTGTTCTGTTAAAAATGACATCCTTTGTTGCAGGTCGTGCATATTTTTTAAAACAGGAATACCGATTAACTGCTGGTTATTCTTTAATGCCAGTGATAATCCAGAGAGGGTAGTGGCAGTACCCACGGCGCAACAAATATGCGACGCATCCTTCTTTACCAGGCTCATTATTAATGCCGCGCCGGCAGCCCCCAATGGATCGTAACCACCTTCCGGGATAACCAGATAGTTTTTGTATTCCTCTTTTATTTTCTGTAAAAAGTCGGGCTCGTCTTTCTGGTCATATTCCTGCCGTGAAATAAATTTTAGTGTCATGCCGTATTCAATGCATGCGATGAGTGTGTGTGATAAGGACAAAGGTCGCTCGCCCCTAACGATGCCTGTGCATTTCAAACCAGCATCCTTGCATAAACAAGCAGTTGCAACCAAATGATTGGAATATGCCCCGCCAAAAGTTACAATACCATTTTTTTCCTGGAGGGCTTTTTGCATGAAATAGTATAGTTTGAAAAGTTTGTTTCCCGATATGACCGGGTGGATCTCGTCTAACCTTAACATACCGACATTTATCTCCTTTTGATCGAATAAATCATCAGTGAGATACTGGGTTGTAACATTTGAAGGCGGAAAAACCATTTTTTAAATTATTAACCCGATTATATTATTTTCGCGTACGCAAAATTGCAACATAATCAACAATCTACATTTTAATATGCAACCAACTCTTTTAATATTAGCAGCCGGCATGGCCAGCCGCTACGGAAGTATGAAACAGATACAATCTTTTGGTCCCTCAGGTGAAACAATCATGGACTATTCGATCTATGATGCCATCCGGGCAGGTTTTGGTAAAGTAGTTTTTATCATCCGGAAAGATTTTGCAGAAGATTTTAAAGCTATTTTCGAGCCCAGGCTGAAAGGTAAAATTGCGACAGAATATGTGTTCCAGGAGAAAGATTCTTTTTTGCCCGATGTAACGATACCCGCTGACAGGACCAAACCCTGGGGCACGGCTCACGCGGTACTAAGTGCGAAAGGCGCGATAAAAGAGCCCTTTGCCGTAATTAATGCGGATGATTTTTATGGCAAGGATTCTTTTGAAAAAGCAGCCGCTTTTTTAACCGATAAATGCGATGAAAATACTTATGCCATCATCGGATATGAACTGGCAAAAACGCTCAGTGAGCATGGCACAGTTAGCAGGGGAGTTTGCGAAGTAGATGCAGATAATAACCTGGTAAGTATCAAGGAGCGGACAAAAATTTACCGGGAAGGGGACAAAATTTTGTACGAAGAAAACGACGTTAAATATGAAGTACCGTTTGATTCGAGCGTGTCGATGAATTTCTGGTGTTTCCCTCCATCTATGTTTGATGCTACAGAAAAACTTTTTCATGAATTTGTAAAAGCGAATTATACGGATATCAAATCAGAATTTTTTATACCCTTACTGGGCGATGATTTTGTACAGAATCAAAAAGGCACTATAAAGGTGATCCCTACATCTGCCCAGTGGTTTGGGGTAACTTACAAAGAGGATGCGCCGATTGTAAAAGCGAGCGTAGAAAAACTGGTAACTGATGGAGAATATCCTTCATCGCTATGGGCGTAATTGATCAACTAAATTTTAGGCTGACAGCTATTGGGATATTATTATTCCGATAGCTGTTTAGTAACCTGCTAAATAAAAAAGCGGCCCGTTTTACCGGTACCGCCTGAAGGTTTTAGGGCTTAGATATAATTAGTTTCCAACTACCATAAATACAAACTCTTCCATTTTCTTTACCTGCTGTACCCGGTCAAGGCCTTTCAGATCAGAATTAGTCGGGGTTTTAATAGAGAGGTATTTATCATCCGATTTTTTTAATTTTTCGAGCAGGTTAAGAATATTCTTTGATTTTGCGGCGTAAACAACTCCGTCAGCTTTTGAATCTTTCGCGGTAATTACTCCAATTATTTCCCCATTGCGATTAATAACCGGTCCGCCACTATTGCCCGGATTAGCCGACACCGTCAGCTGGTAAGCGGTAGAATCACCATCATTACCCGATTTTGCACTAAGATAACCTTCCCCATACACAATTTCGTTACGCGGAAAGCCAAGGGTAAAGAACTGTTCACCAAGGTCCGAATTGATCTTTTTTATACTGTAAGGTAAACTAGTAACCGTCTTGAAGGATGTATCAATAATTTTTAAAATTGCAAGGTCAACTTGTTTATCTGTGAAGACCGCTTCTGCCTTGTAGAAATCACCTTTGCGGTTTTCGATGTAAATATTTTTCATTTTGCTGATTACGTGGGCATTGGTAACCAGGTATCCTTTCCCATCAATTAAAAACCCCGTTCCTCTAAAATCAACCTCGGGTTTCGGGTTAATAACAACCCCTTTACCTACTTCCTTCGATATCAATTTACTTACCTGTACGTTGGTTTTATTGATCTCAGCAACAAGGCTTTCATAATTTTTATTGCTATATTCTTTGGTATAACTCACCATCATGCCCGTAGCAAGTAAAGAGATGAAGGCAGCAATGGACGCTGCAACAGCAATATTTCGCTGGTATTTTTTCCAAATGGATACGAGTTTTGCATTGCCTTTTAATTTGGGCTGACCGATCAGGCCTTCGTCTGCTAATTTCGTTCCCACCTCGTTTAAATTATTTCTGAAAGCCTTGGTCGTACCAAACCTGTCAAGGCCCTGTAAAAAGTAAGTATGCTCTACCACCAGTTGGTCTACCTCAGGATCGCTCTTGCGCAGGCCCTCGAAAGAAGATCTTTCTTCCGCAGACATCTCGCCCTTTAAATAGCGTTCTACATTTTCTAGTAATAAAATTTCATTCATTTCTTTAAACATTTTTATACTGTGCAAAAAAAATCTTTTTCAATCTCACCAAACATTTATATTTCTGGGTTTTAGCATTATCGGCGTTGGTGTATCCGAATTCGCTTGCTATATCATGCATGTTCTTTTTTTGCATATAATAGGCGTCCAGCAAACTTTTGCAAGGCTCACCGATCTTTGCCATTGCATGTTCCATCAGGATAAAATCCTCATTTTTTTTCTCGTGGTCCTCAATTTCCTCTTCTACAGGCACCGTTTCCTCCAGGCTTTCCACCTGGGTGCTGAATTTTCCAAGTTGCTGCAACCTTTTAAGCCATAAGCGCCTGCATACTGAATATAAGTAAGTCCTGATCTGGCAGTTAAGTGAAAATGACGGCATTCCCGACTTTTCATACAGCACGATCATCGCTTCCTGGAAAATATCTTTGGCTTCATCTACGGAGCCGTTATTATTCAGTACAAAAGATTGAATGGTGGAATAATTTTCACGATAAATAGATTCGATCGAATCTTTATCATTCCGGGCAAGTCCTTTCAGCAATATTTGTTCGTGTTCCGTGATATTCACCAGTCTGGTATTAATACGTTATTGTGTGTAATAGTAACCCAAAACAACGAAAAAAAATTTTTTTAAAAAAGTTGGGTTACCTTTTTTAGCATTTTGTATTAATCATTAAATAACAAATTAAAACAAAAAAAAATGAAAAAATTATTAGTATTCGCAGTAGTTGCTGCATCATTCGCGTCTTGCTCAAACGGTGAAGGCGATAAAAAAGTAGAAGAAGTTAAAACGAGCGATACTTCTATGATGGTTAAACCAGATACAACTAAGGTTGTTGCTGATACTACCGTTAAGACTACTATTACTACTGATACAATCAAAAAGTAATTAACCAATCGGCCAGGATTGCTTGTTACAATGCCGGATTGATATAAGAATTTTCATATGGCAAGCAATCGTTAAAGACGCCCCTATTCTTAGGGGCGTCTACATTTAAAGCATTTCCTGATTCGGAAAAAGATATATAAAACACCCGGATGATAATTATTTTGCAAACAAACACGATATTTTTTTAAAAAATATTGGCAAATTTAATTTTATCCCCTACTTTCGTTTTTAATATGACATCAATAACAAATTACACCCGATTTTATTTTAGCTACTATTTTAGAAATGGTACGGGAGCCTTTTGTTAAGAACTGACGCAAATAAAAAACAGCTTTAACATACAAAAAGAATCCCGGCTAAATGGTCGGGATTTTTTTTTGCCTTTCAACTACTGAAAAGACGGAAAGGGCATTAAAAAGATTTAAAAACAGATGAATTCAGCCGTTAAACAAATAAGTGAGCTAAATGTGGTTGCGGGCAAAGGGTCAGCAAGTTTAAAACCAGCAGCCAAAGTATCTATCCAGGGGTTCCAGGGTTGCTTTCACCAGGAAGCTGCAAGGCTTTTTTTTGGACAAGATGTGGAGGTTGTTTGTTGCTCTACTTTTAAGGAAGTGGTAAAGATCGCTGAAAATAAAAAGGAAAGCGATGGTGGTGTAATGGCGATCGAAAATTCAATAGCGGGCAGCATTTTACCAAATTATAATTTATTGCAAAGCAGCAACCTTACCATTACGGGCGAAGTATATTTGCAGATTAAGCAAAATTTAATGGTAAACCCGGGCGTGCGCCTGGAAGATATCCGGGAAGTACATTCCCACCCGATGGCTATCCAGCAATGCTTTGGTTTTTTAGATAAATATAATTGGAAACTGGTGGAAACAGAAGATACCGCACTCAGCGCAAAACATGTTCACCAGCATCGTAGTAAACATATTGCAGCAATAGCCAGCAAGCTTGCGGCTGAAATATACAAACTCGATATGATCGCCCCTAATATTCATACCCTTAAAAATAATTATACGAGATTTTTGATCCTGCAAAGAGAAGAAAATCCTGCAGAAATACCGGGAGCCGATAAAGCATCAATCAATTTTTATACCGATCATTCAAAAGGTAGCCTGGCGAAGGTATTGACAAAGATTGCGGAAGCGGGTATTAACCTGAGTAAACTGCAATCGTTTCCCATTCCGGGTAGCGACTGGCGGTATTCCTTTCATGCAGATGTGGAATTTGATAGCCAGGAACAATTTTATAACATGATCGGGGGAATCAAAAAGATCACAGAAGAATTGAAGATTTACGGGATATATAAAAAGGGAAAGTAAAAATTAGCAGATTAAAGTATAAAATTCAGGAGATGAACATTGAAAAAGACTTGCTGGAAATAACAGGCAAATTAACCGCAAAGCGTCTTGACGGCATTGGTGAATATTATTTTTCCCAAAAACTCCGGGAGATAGATGAGATGAATAAAGCCGGCAAGCAAATCATAAATTTGGGTATCGGAAGTCCTGACCAGCCTCCCCATCCGGATGTAATTAATACATTGCACGAAGAAGCGCTTAAGCCTAACCAGCACGCGTACCAAAACTATAAAGGAAGCCCGGTTTTACGGAACGCCATTTCAAAATGGTATGCAAAATGGTATGGTGTCGAACTAAACGCCGACACGGAAATACTTCCGCTGATAGGAAGCAAAGAAGGGATCATGCATATTTGTATGACCTATATTAATGAAGGCGACGAAGTATTGATCCCGAATCCCGGCTATCCCACTTATCGCAGTGCAGCAAAGATCGCAGGCGGTAAAGTAGTGGAGTACACGCTTTTAAAAGAAAATAACTGGTTCCCCGACTTTGCGGAAATTGAGAAACATGGCCTGCAAAAGGTGAAGCTGATGTTTGTTAATTATCCTCAAATGCCTACTGGCCAATTGCCAACGAAAGATATGTTTGAGCAATTAATTGTCTTCGCAAAAAAACATGGTATTTTATTGGTCCACGATAATCCGTATAGCTTTATTTTGAATGAACAACCAATGAGCCTGCTGAGTGTTGCCGGTGCAAAGGATGTGGCCATTGAATTAAATTCATTGAGCAAATCGCATAATATGGCCGGTTGGCGGATTGGTATGCTGGCTGGAAGCAAAGAAAGGATCAACGAGGTATTGCGTTTTAAAAGTAATATGGATAGCGGTATGTTTCTGCCCATGCAACTGGCAGCGGCAAAGGCCTTGGAGCTCGGGCAGGATTGGCATGATGAGGTCAATAAATTATATCGCTTAAGGCGGGAGAAAATTTTCCAATTGCTTGAACTGTTAGGTTGTGAATTTGATACCAGCCAGGCCGGTATGTTTGTATGGGCGCAAATTCCTGCTCAGTATAAAGATGGATATGAATTAAGCGATAAGGTATTGTATGGATCAAATGTATTCATCACACCCGGTGGCATTTTTGGCAGCGCAGGCAATAATTACATACGGGCAAGCTTGTGTACCACATCGGAGAAAATGGAAGAGGCAATAAAGAGGGTATCAACGCTATAATCAACAGGGTTTTATTTATTCTCTTCAGTTAAAATCAACTATTTAAAGAATTTTAAAAATGCAGGACGCAGCGTTAGCAGGATCAGGAAAGGTTTTAAAGGAAGCGGCGCCTTCTGAAATTTCGGCCACAGGCGCCGTTTTGGAAGGTGCTGTTATTACCATAATTGGCGTAGGGCTAATCAGCGGGTCATTTGCTTTGGCAATGAAAGCAAAAGGGTTTGCCAGGAAAGTGATAGGAGTCAGCAGAACAGTGGCCAGCCTGGATAAAGCAAAGGAATTAGGCATCATCGACGAGGCGTTGCCATTGGAAGAAGCGATAGCGCAAAGTGATTTGATATATGTGGCAATACCGGTGGATGTTACACTGCCGATGATGGAAAAAATAATGAGCCTGGTAACGGACAAACAAATAGTCGCGGATGCCGGCTCTACTAAATTTGTGCTTTGTGATGCATTTGCCAATCATCCCATGCGTAAACGTTTTGTGGCAACGCACCCAATGTGGGGCACCGAATACAGTGGCCCGGAAGCTGCCGTAACAGGCGCTTTCGAGGGCAGGGCCTGTGTTATCTGTGAGAAAGAATTGAGTGATCCCATCGCTGTAGAGATCATTGAAAATATTTACCGGGCCTTCGGAATGCATATTATTTATATGGATGCACACAGTCACGATATTCACGCGGCTTACATTAGTCATATTTCGCACATCACATCATTTGCATTGGCCAATACAGTTTTGGAAAAAGAAAAAGAGGAAGACACTATTTTTGAATTGGCGGGCGGTGGTTTTGAAAGCACGGTCAGACTGGCAAAAAGTAACCCATCAATGTGGGCGCCTATTTTTATGCAAAACAGGGAAAATGTATTAGACGTCCTGAATGAGCATATTTCACAATTGCGAAAGTTCAAAGCAAGTCTGGAAAAAGAAAATTTAGAATACTTAACGGAATTAATGGAGAACGCGAATAAGATAAAAAGGATATTGAAATGAATATCAGTTAGCTATTTAAAAAGTCACTTAAAGTTCTCAGAGTCCGGCTCCCTCTTTTTTGGAGAGGGCGGGGGGTGAGGTCAGCCGGAACGACAATATTCAATCATCAATGTCAATGTTAATTAAACGAAACTGATCAATAATTAATTAAAATTGAGTTTTATAAAAGCCTGATCGAAGTATGATTTTCCGCGAAGCGCAAATAACTGATATACTACAAATACAAATAGTGAGAAATTCAGTTAAAGAAAATATGCTGTCAAACCCTGCATTGGTAACAGATGCGGACAATAAAGAATTTTTGACGGTTCGTGGAAAAGGCTGGGTATGCGAGATAGATCAAAAGATCATAGGGTTCTCAATCGTTGACCTGGAGGGAAATAATATTTGGGCATTGTTTGTACATCCGGATCATGAAGCAAAGGGGATAGGAAAAAAATTACATGAGCTGATGATGGACTGGTATTTCAAACACACAAAGGAACCAGTTTGGTTGGGCACGGCGCCAGGAACAAGGGCGCAAAAATTTTATCATTTACAAGGCTGGAGGGAAGTCGGCATGCATGGCAGTAAGGAAGTAAAGTTCGAGATGAATTATGAGACCTATAAAAATAAAGTTATCATTAACAGTTGATAAAGATGCACTAAACCAATGCATTTCCTGGAAGAAAATTGAATAAGCAGCGATGAATAATGCCAGGAAAAAGGCGCTTAAAAAAAGTATTAAATCTTGCTAACATAAAAAGTAATTTTGCAATGGAAACACAAACAACAACAATGAAAGAGTTAATACAGGAAAAATGGAGTAAGCGCCCGCTGATCATCAGCGGACCTTGTAGCGCCGAAACCGAAGAGCAGGTGATTGAAACAGCCACGCGCCTTGCCAAGACCGGTAAAGTAGATATTTTACGGGCCGGTATCTGGAAACCCCGGACTAAGCCAGGTTTATTTGAAGGTATCGGAGCCAAAGGATTGTCCTGGTTGGCCCAGGCAAAAAAAATCACCGGTTTGCCGACTACCGTCGAAGTGGCAACTGCAAAACATGTAGAAGATTCGTTGCATTTCGACGTAGACATGCTGTGGATCGGCGCCAGAACCACCGTAAATCCTTTTAGTGTGCAGGAAGTGGCCGATGCATTGCGCGGCGTGGATGTACCCGTGCTGGTTAAAAATCCGATCAACCCTGATATTGAGCTTTGGTCAGGTGCCCTGGAGCGTATTCAAAAAGCGGGCATCAAACAAATTGGTATGATCCACCGTGGATTTTCCAATTATGGCAATACAGAATACCGTAACGCACCAATGTGGCATTTGCCTATTGAAATGAAACGTAGGTTTCCAGAAATGATCCTGATCTGCGATCCTTCCCATATTTGTGGCAACAGGGTAATGCTGCAATCCGTGGCACAAAAAAGTATTGATCTTGATTTTGATGGCGTAATGATCGAAAGCCATATCGACCCCGATAATGCCTGGAGCGATGCCAAGCAGCAAATCACGCCAGAAGTGTTGCGCGACCTGATTCAGAACCTGGTGTGGCGGCACGAAACCACCAACGAGCAGGAATTCCTTTCGGC
>JBDSLD010000134.1:0-4216 GCA_039916545.1 Ferruginibacter sp. | reverse complement strand
CAAACAAATAAGGCACAATACTGGATCTGTCTTTCGTCTGCTTTTTATATTCTCCATTATTGAAGTCATCACTCGCAAGACTATTTATGAAAGTATTAAAACCTTCATCCATCCATCCGTATTTACGTTCATTACTCCCCACAATCATCGGAAACCAGGTATGGCCAAATTCGTGATCTGTTACCCCGAAAAGGCCTTTCGTTTTTGCTTTGTAACCGCAAAATACAATTCCGGGATATTCCATACCAGCTACATTGCTGGCCACATTGGTAGCTACCGGGTACGGGTACACGAACCAGCGTTTGCTATAATTCTCAATACTTCCCTTAGTATACTCGGTAGCTCTTCCCCATGCTTTGTCGCCATTACTTTCTGATGGATATACACTCATCGCCAGGGATGTTTTGCCCCCGGGTAAATTAATTTTTGCAGCATCCCATATAAATGCTTTGGATGATGCCCAGGATATATCCCTGGCATTGGAAATTTTATAGTGCCAGGTAAGTGTAGCGCCTTTTGGCCTGGACGCCGGATCGGTGACTTCTTTTTCTGTACGGATCATTACGGTCTTGTCACTTTTTTTCGCTTCTTCCATACGTTTGGCCTGGACTGGTGTTAGTACTTCTGAAGCATTTTGCAATTCGCCGCTGGCCACCACAATATGCGATGCAGGAGCGGTAATGTTAAAATCAAAATCACCATATTCCAGATAAAACTCGCTTGGTCCAAGATAAGGTAGGGTGTTCCAACCATCCACATCATCAAATACGCACATGCGGGGATACCATTGCGCTACGGCGAAAATTTCCCCATTTTGGGTCGTTAAAATTCCACAACGGTCTGCTCCATATTCGGGCAAAACAAAAGTGTAGTCAAGCTTTATTTTAACATGGTCGCCCGAAGCCGTCATGGGTTTTGATAGACGGATCTGCATCCTGGTATCGGTGATAACATAGTCTGTAACCACCACATCATTTATTTTTACAGAGTTGATCTTATAACCACCATTAAAATTACTTTTAGAATCGCCGTAACGGCTACGGCTACCTACCGGCATACGGGCCTGTCCGCGGCTTTCCTTATAAAATAAATTTTGATCTAACTGTATCCATAAAAAAGGTAATGTGTGCGGACTATTGTTTTTATATGTAATGGTTTCAGTGGCAGCAATTTCATGAGTAATATCATTGAGAGATGCATTGATTTGGTAATCGGCCTTATTTTGCCAGTAACCAACGTTTGGCTCACCTGTAGCAGCCCTGGTAGCGGTTTCACCAACCGGGTAAAACATAGGTGAAAACAAGGCGTGAGGGTCATACGCTGATGGGGGCAATTCATCGGTTTGAGCCGAAGATAACAACGTAAAAGAAACAAATAAACCCGTGAAAAAAGATTTCATAATTCAATTTTTGAGTGTTTAAATAGCCGAAAAACAATATGTGCTCATCGGCCGCTGTAAAATTATTTCCATTCCTTTATTAATTTTTTTCCATCTTCTTTGATGGTCGGATCGTCTTCTGTCTGATTGGGAATAGTCATCATTTTGGCAAGTATAGCCATGGCTTTGCCAACCTGGTTATTCATTTTATAGGCTTTCGCCATTTCAAAATAGTTTAATATAAAACCATCTGTAATAGACTGTGCTTTCTCAAATGCTAAAATAGATTCGCGTAGTGAAGCAGCAGGCAAACCACCGTAAAATATTTTCACGGCGCTTTTTTCAATCCCGTTCAATGTACATATTTCGTAATTCCATCGACCAAGCACATGCCATGCCTTGAAATTTTTCGGGTCATTTTTTATGGCCGCTTCCACATATTTTTTTATTTCCCTGGCATTATTAATTTTTTCGCGGCCACTGCTGTTCAATGAGCTTCTACCCAGTGCTATTGCCATCACACAATTTGCTTCTGAGTTATTGGGATTTACCTTTAAAGAGTTGCCAGCATAGGTTCTGGCGGCCGCGTAATAGTCTTCTACCAGTTTAATATTGACCTGGCGCTTACCGATTCTGCTGCAAAGTTCGCTACATTTATTAAGCGCGTAGGTATTAACAGGCTGAAGTTTCAGCACCTCTTTGAATTTTGCAAAAGCTGCTTTTTCATTGGGCACATTTTCCAGGCGATTCGCTTCTTTTAACAGTGCACTAATATCCTGCGCCTGCAATGGCAATAGGAGTAATAAACAAAAAACGTTCATCAATAAAGTGTGCATACTAAAATTCTCTTTCATAACTCACGCCAACTAAACCCTGGAAATTTTCAATCGGGGGAGAAGATTTTTTGATAGTGATATTTACAGATTTAATTCTTTCATCTATTTTACGAATTTCCAGTGTCAATTCCTGCGCTACTATTTCCAGCAACGGCGTGGCCTGTTGCATCCTAAGTTTAATAGTTTCGTAAATACTAACATAATTGACAGTTTGCCGTAAGCTTGTTACCTGTTCCGGTACATCTACAACCACATCCGCATTCACTTCAAACTCAGTGCCCAATATTCGCTCCTCCTCATAAAAGCCATGAAAAGAATGGAAAAGCAATTTATGCAGATGGATTGTAAGCATTTTAATCGATGATTTTTTATTGTGATTAACATTAGTTTTTGCCATGAATACGCAGTCCCTGCTAATAAAAATCAGTTTGTTAGAAGAAAATTAACTGACATTCCAGGCCAAACAGAAAAACTTGCACGGTGCCCTTAGCTTAAAGTATAACGATTGCATCCAAAAATTAACAAGTATTAATGTATCCCGTTTTCTCCCAGCCACCTTTCCGCATCCAAGGCAGCCATGCATCCGCTACCTGCCGCCGTTACCGCCTGCCTGTATATTTTGTCCTGCACATCGCCCGAAGCAAATACCCCCTCGATATTCGTTTTGGAAGTGCCCGGAACCGTAATGAGATAACCCGCATCATCCATATCCAGCCAACCCTTAAAAATATCACTGTTGGGATGATGGCCAATAGCCACAAAAAATGCATTTACCGGTATATCCTGTTTCTCGCCCGTTTGGTTATTACTTATACGCACAGCTTCCACCTTTTTATCTCCCAGTATTTCATCCGTTTCGCTATGCCAGTACATTTTAATGTTGGGTGTATTTATTACCCGATCCTGCATCACCTTACTGGCACGCATTTCACCTTTCCTTACGATCATGTGCACTTTGGAACAAATTTTTGAAAGATAAAGCGCCTCTTCCGCTGCAGTGTCGCCTGCTCCAATAATGGCAACTTCTTTTCCTTTAAAGAAAAAACCGTCACAAACTGCACAGGCGCTTACTCCGTAACCATTTAGCCGTTGCTCGCTCTCCAAACCCAGCCATTTGGCGGAAGCGCCGGTAGATATAATGACCGCATCTGCCGAGATCCATTTCTCTTCATCGATTTCTATTTTATAAGGACGGGCGGAGAAATCGACCTTTGTAGCAAGTCCATAACGTATATCGGTGCCCATCCGCCGGGCCTGATTTTCAAAATGAACCATCATGTCAGGGCCCTGAATGCCATCCGGGTAACCTGGATAATTTTCTACCTCTGTTGTGATCGTTAGCTGACCGCCGGGCTGAATGCCCTGGTATAAAACAGGGTTGAGCCCCGCCCTGCTGGCATAAATAGCGGCAGTGTAGCCCGCGGGCCCTGAACCAATGATTAAACAATGAACCTTTTCTGTAGAATTATTTTCCATATTTTTTTTATTGCGGCAAAATTAAGTAAATAAGGTGTACCATTAAATGTCTGTACTGTAAGGTTTTGGTAAGGTTTACCGACGACTGGTAAAGTGTAACTCCGAAGGAGCAATTATTTAATAATTGAATAGAGCCTTTTAATAGAAAAAACAAAATATGTACCCTTAAATCGTTGAATATGAAGAGATTTTGTGATCGTAGTTTTTCCCAAGCCTTATTTAGGTATTACCAGGGTTTTATAAAATGCCGCATAGCCATAAAAATCGCCCAAAGCACCGTTAGAGATGTTGCCGATTACTTTATTGGGTTGCGCAAAAGGGTTACCGATACTCTGAAAGGCAAACTCCCAGGTGCTCCAGAAAGTGAAGGTGGCCTTATCGATATTACAAAGTTTCAGGGTTACCGTGTCTCCCCTTTTGAAATAATTACTATCAAATGCAACACGGTTATTTCTGTCAACACCAGGGTCAACCTGCGATTCGTAGGTAGTGTTATCGATGACCTGGTCGTCAAAAACAGAATTCT
>JBDSLD010000133.1:0-3637 GCA_039916545.1 Ferruginibacter sp. | reverse complement strand
ATCTAGTGCTGATACTGGTACAGAAATAATTGGATGGTTACCATATTTAAAAAATGGAAATGAGGCCAATAAAATATTATTGTTCGTATTACTTGAGATAAAATCGTTGTCCATTAAGCAAAAATATCCTTCCATATCCTTGCTATATATTTCACCTGAAGTAACCTGTCCTGCTGCTTTGAAGAAAATATCGCCAGAGAATATTTCATATTTTTTTAAGCCGCAGTGCTTAGAAGATTTTTCGCCTTTGGTTATAAACAGAATGTCGTAATAGTTAGTCCGATGAAGTGGCAATGGAAATTTTAGATATTTTAATACCTCTTGTATTTTGAAAATTTTGAACCCACCCTTATTATCAAAAGTAAAGTCTGCATTTGAGATGAATTTGCTTTGGAACTTCTCAAAGTCAAATGAAGGAATGTTGTTTTTTTCTTTCAATTTTAGTTAGTTATTTCATAATTTACACGTATTTATTGCTTCTTTTTATCTTCAATCTGCTTCAGCTTGGCCTCTTTATAGTCAAGATGCAAATCAATCAAAATATCCATGTTCAGCCACAAATAAATCGCTGAAATCCCCAAAAACAAAAGCTGAATCGGTGGAGTTGAAACTGATTATGAAAAGCGAATTCCTACTACTTCAATGCTTGGGGTAATTGCCAATAAATTGAATGTTCCCAGAAAAAGAAAAATTCCAGTGGCAACAATGGAAGTTGCAATAAATTTTTTAAAAAAGGAACCTACTATTACTAAAAAGAATGTAAGACCAAGATATTGTTTCCATGTCGCAGCAAAATCAGTAGTAAGAAACACAATCCAACAATAAATTAGAATTGCCCCAATAATTGTCAGGGGAATTAATATGTGTTTATTTTTTCTAATCATATTCCTGATTGAATTATTGAGGCTTCCGACACTATAGCGCCCAACGATAAGGTATTGCCGATGGTAGGGAATTACATATTTTTCCGCCTGGAACCGCTGCCTGGCTTTTTGATAATGTTATATATTAAGAAATAAAGCTGGGCTTTATCGTCAAGCCCTAAACCGCAGCACAGCAGAATTACCGCTGCTAATCGCTCCTATGTCCAGCCCCACTGTTGGCAATACCAATGTTAGCAGCTGGCAAATCTCGCAGGTAATCGTTTTGCTAAATCATCGATGTCTTTCCATCTTGCAGGTTGCGTCACCCAACTAGCGGGTATTCCGTCAATTCCATAAAGCAAGCCGCAAGTCCACCTGTTACGGCTCCTGTCGTGTCTGTGTCCTGTCCTAAATTAACAGCTTTAAGAACTGCCTCCTATGGTTGTCTGTTGTAAGTAAACACCAAATGCATACTTCTAAAGTATGTATAACATAACCACTGCTTTGCACCCGGACGTTCTTTGGTAACGTAAACGGGTCGAAATCTATACCAGACCTTGGAGATGAAACCCGGTTGCCGCGAAGTAAAGAAAGTCCTATGCAATGGTAAGCAGAAAGTATTTTCATAACCAATTGGTTTATTTAATAGTAATTGGCAATGATGCAGAAGGTAAGCCATCGGCTGTTGCTGTTATTGTTACTATACCCGGTTTATTTTTAGCGCCAATAATTGCTAAGGCCAAACCATTAAATGCTTTACGATGATCTGCTTTGAACGATTCGTGGCAGGTTTGGTTTCCATTATCAACACCTGCCAGGTAGCTATCGGCCCCAGATAATTTGAATTTAACGTCATTATCAGCATTAGGCACCATTATGCCATCCTTATCTACAATTTTAACAGTGATAAAAGAAAGATCATGATCGTTTTTGCTTATGCTGCTCCTGTCTGCACTTAATACTATCCTTGCTGGCGAGCCTGCAGTTTTAACTTCGGTAGTTAACACAACTTTGCCATTTTTGCGCGATATGGCCTTTAAGGTACCCGGCTCATAGTTTACTTTCCAGGCAATGTGCAAGCTGTCGCCCTGTTTTGATTTTGTACCTAATGATTTGCCGTTCAAAAACAGTTCAACCTCGTCGGCATTACTGTAATATGCCCAAACATCAACTACTTTGCCAGCTTCCCAGTTCCAGTGTGGTAATAAATGGAGCACTGTTTTATTGGTCCATTCGCCCTGGTACAAATAATAAACATCCTTAGGGAAACCAGCCAGATCTACTATCCCGAAGTATGAACTGCGGGATGGCCATTGGTAAGGCCATGGTTCGCCTATATAATCAAAACCGGTCCAGACGAACTGGCCGGATAGAAAATCATGCTTTTTATATATTTTCAAGGTTTCCTCGTGGGTATGACCCCAGGGTGCCGAAATATTATCATAAGCGTTAACGGTATTATCGGCATTCATGGGCCTTCTCACCTTTTTGCCGTCCACTACCATGCCTCCCGGCCACCGTTGAATGGTATCGGGCGAAGTATTGTAAACACCGCGGCTTTCCAGCGCCGAAGCAGTTTCGGTACCAATGAATTTTTTACCGGGGTAATCCTTCTGGAAAGTGGCCAGTTTATCGTTATGATAATTGTAGCCTAGCAAGTCAACAGCGCCCGATTCAACAATTTTATTGCCAGGGCCTGGTTCGTTATTGCCTGTAGTTATCGGCCTTGTGGTATCCAGTTCGTGGATAATACCGGCAAGCTCGCGGGCTATTCGTGTCGCGCTGGTATCTCTTTGTTCGGGTATTTCATTTCCAATACTCCATATGATCACCGAAGGATGGTTCCTGTCGCGAAGTACCTGGTCTGTCAAATCGCGTTCGTGCCATTCATTAAAGAAAAGATGAGAGTCAAACTGAGGCCTTTTATGAACCTGCCATACGTCAAATGCCTCGTCCATAATAATTAAGCCCATGCGGTCTGCAAGGTTTAAAAACGCTGGTGCAGGTGGGTTGTGCGAAGTGCGAATAGCATTTACGCCAAATTCCTTTAATATTTTAAACTGCCTTTCCAACGCGTGCACGTTGAATGCTGTGCCCAGAGCGCCCAGGTCATGATGTTGGCAAACGCCGTTTATTTTCATGTAAACACCGTTCAGGCTGAAACCTTTATCGACATCAAAATTGAAATAACGGATACCCAGCGGTGTTTCATACTGATCAACCACCACATTATTCACCAATATTTTAGTTTGTACTTTATAGAGGAATGGTTTGTTAACCGACCATAATACCGGGTTATTAACATCGAAATTTTGGCTTACAGTAGTAACCGTATCCTTTAAACTAACGCCTGTAAGAGTTTTGCTTGCTACTACTTTACCATTGGCATAAATGCTGCTGGAAACAGTGGCAAGTTTAGTATTACCTGCAGCGTTTTTTATGCTGACGCTCAGGTTAACATCGGCATGGCTGGCGCTTACCTTTGGTGTGGTTACAAAAGTACCCCAATGGCTAATGGCAATTTTGTTAGTGCTTATCAGCCAGACATTGCGGTAAATGCCTGAACCTGAGTACCAGCGTGAATTTGGCTGTAAAGAATTATCAGCCTTTACAGCTATCACATTTTTACCGCCATAATTTAAGTACGGCGTGAGTTCATATCTGAAACTGATATAACCGTTTGGTCTATAACCTAAATGATGGCCGTTTATCCACACATCGCTTTTTTGATAAACACCGTCAAAAGCAATATAGATTAATTTGCCTTCATCAGT
>JBDSLD010000132.1:0-9343 GCA_039916545.1 Ferruginibacter sp. | reverse complement strand
ACAGCTGGAATGTTTTCCATGATATTGAAGGGCTTAAAAAACTAATGGGAGGGAATGCTACCTTTGTAAGCATGCTTGATTCTGTTTTCCTGATGCCGCCTGTTTTTGATGACAGTTATTATGGTGGCACCATCCATGAGATCCGTGAAATGCAGATAATGAATATGGGTCAATATGCGCATGGCAATCAACCCATCCAGCATTTTATTTATTTGTATAATTATGCCGGACAGCCATGGAAAACACAATACTGGATAAGAGAGTCTTTGAATAAATTGTATAAGCCGACCCCGGATGGATATTGCGGTGATGAAGACAACGGCCAGACCTCAGCCTGGTACGTATTTTCAGCCATGGGATTTTATCCTGTTTGTCCTGCAACTGATCAGTATGTGTTAGGTGCCCCGCTGTTTAAAAAGATTACAGTGTCGTTTGAAAACGGGAAAAAGTTAATAATCAGCGCTCCGGCAAATAGTGAGAAAAATATGTACGTACAGGGCGTTCAGTTAAATGAAAAAGCGAGCGGCAAAAACTGGCTAAATCATTTTGAGTTGCAAAAAGGAGGGACATTGAAATTCCTGATGGGACCGCTTCCAAACAAACAACGCGGAACAAAAGAGGAAGATGCGCCGTACTCGTTTTCTAAAGAAAGTTTTGAAACGAGGGTTAAGAATTAATAATTAATAATTAGGTAAAAATCGAAACAGCGGTCCGAATAAATACTTGCGTAGAAAATGTATTTCAGAAACAAAAGTTATCTCTATCCGGCGGATGCTCATTAAAGATGAAAAGCTGATGTTGAAGAAGTATTGTTTGGGAAAGTAAATAAGCACCGCTCCCTTGCTTTTGTAGAGGGAGAA
This sequence comes from Ferruginibacter sp., assembly GCA_039916545.1. Taxonomy (GTDB): domain Bacteria; phylum Bacteroidota; class Bacteroidia; order Chitinophagales; family Chitinophagaceae; genus Ferruginibacter. Next base: position 8,483 of record JBDSLD010000132.1, on the reverse strand, counting down.
GGTGGGTGAGGTCTTAAGCAGCGAATTGTTAATTTGTAAAATTACCAGTCGCTAATTCATTACTTAAATATTGCTACATCTCATGAAGCCTAAACTTGTTATAGTGATTGCTCTCTTGCTGGTAACGGTCTTTAGCTGGCTGGCATGTATACATGTAAATAATAACAGCACGGCCTCCATGCCGGATAAGGTGAGTTATAATTTTCACATCAGGCCCATCCTGTCTGATAAATGCTTTAAATGTCATGGCCCCGATGTCCGCAAGCGCGAGGCTGGTTTAAGACTGGACATTGCTGATTCTGCATTTGCTCCGTTAAAAGAAACAAAGGGCGCTTTTGCATTGGTGCCTTTTAAACCGGACGAGTCAGAATTATATAAACGTATCACCTCCGAAGATACCAGCTACCAGATGCCAACGCCTTCCTCTCATTTAGGCGTACTATCCGAGCATGAAATTGCCTTGTTTAAAAAGTGGATCAACCAGGGCGCCAAATATGAGCCGCACTGGGCATTTGTTAAACCGGTAAAAGCGCCGTTGCCGGTAGTAAAAGAAAAAGAATTGGTCAAAAATGAACTCGATAATTTTATCCTAAGCAAACAGGAGCAGGCAGGATTGGTACCTAACCAGGAGGCGGATAAAGAACGGTTGTTAAAGCGGATATCATTTGACCTAACCGGTTTGCCACCATCTGAGAAAATGATGGATCAGTTCATGGCCAACAAAAATGCGAATGCTTACGAGACCGTAGTCGATGAATTATTGAATGCGCCCACATATGGAGAAAAGATGGCGGTTCACTGGTTGGATATAGCCAGGTATTCGGATAGTTACGGTTACCAGGATGATAATGTCAGGACACAATGGGCCTGGCGCGATTGGGTAATTCACGCATTCAATACCAATCTTAAATACGACCAGTTCCTTACCTGGCAGATCGCCGGGGATATGTTACCCAATGCTACCAAAGAACAAATCCTGGCCACCGCTTTCTTTCGCAACCATAAGTACACGGAAGAGGGCGGGGTAATTCCTGAAGAATACCGCATCGAATATATCCTGGATAAAACGAAAACTTTTGGCAAAGGTATTTTAGGCTTAACGGTTGAGTGCGCGCAATGCCACGACCACAAATACGATCCCATTTCTCAAAAAGATTATTATCAATTATTTGCCTTCTTTAACAATACCCAGGAGGTAGGTTACGAAGGCGATGTCAGCGTATCAAAGCCAGCAAAAATGCCCGTACTTTCTATAAATGATATAGAGGCAAAAAGCATGTTATCTTTTATCAATAAAAAAGATACCGGCACGCTCAGGGTTTCTGTGATGGGTGAACGGGATACCATGCGCAGCACCTATATCCTTAACCGGGGCGTATATGATCACCCGACCACCCAGGTATACCCGGCCGCATTAAAATCGGTGATGCCGTTTGATACGGCTAATAACCGCAACAGGCTCGGGCTTGCCTCCTGGACAGTTAATAAAAATAATCCGCTTACTGCCCGTGTTTTTGTAAATCATGTCTGGCAGGAAATTTTTGGAAGAGGGCTTGTGAAAACATCCGGCGATTTCGGTATGCAGGGCGAACTGCCCACCCACCCGGAACTGCTTGATTGGATGGCGGTGGATTTTGAAGAACATGGTTGGGATATCAAGCGGCTCATGAAGCAGATCGTTATGTCGGGAACCTATCGCCAGTCATCTAAAATAAACCCGGAAAACAGCAAAAAGGACCCGGAAAATATTTACCTGTCACATGCCCCCCGCCTCCGGGTAAAGGCGGAAGGTGTCAGAGACATTGTGTTATCCAGCAGCGGTTTATTAATAAATACAATCGGTGGTCCGAGCGTGAAGCCTTACCAGCCAAAGGGGCTTTGGGAAATGGCAAGTTCGGGCAGGGGAGAACTGCGGACCTATATCCAGGACCAGGGAGAAAACTTATACCGGAGGGGAATGTACACGTTTATCAAGTTGACCGTGCCACCGCCCAGCATGATATTATTCGATGCCAGCAACCGCGACCAGTGTGAAGTAAAACGAATACAGACCAATACGCCCTTGCAGGCCCTCATGATGATGAATGATCCCACTGTGCTGGAAGCGTCCCGTGTACTGGCGCAAAAGCTGATGGAAGAAAATATTCCTGCGGAAGAAAAAATAAAAAAGGCCTTTCACCGGATCATTTGCAGGGTGGAGAATGAGAAGGAAACAGCTATTCTAAAAACTTATTATGATGACCAGTTGATCCAGTTCAAAGAGAAAAAGCTTGACGCAAAATCTACTTTGAAAGTGGGAGAATTTCCTCCGAATAAAACCCTGGACCCAAATGCCACGGCGGCATTAATGAAAGTGATCAACATGATCTATAACATGGAGGAAGCCATTACAAAAACCTGATTTATGCAAAAAGAAATTTTAGAACATAGCCTCAATTTAAACCGGCGGCGGTTCCTTTCAAAACTGAGTCTTGGTATTGGCAGCGTAGCACTGGGCTCTTTACTGATACCTGACCTGTTCGGTGGCAAAAGCGATGAAGAGATGTTGCTGACCGGGTTGCCACAATTTGCACCCAAGGCCAAAAGGATCATTTATCTTTTTCAGAACGGGGCGCCTTCCCAGCTCGACTTGTTTGATTACAAGCCAAAGTTGCAGGAAATGTTCGGCCAGGACCTTCCGGAATCGATCCGCATGGGGCAGCGCCTTACCGGCATGACCGCTGATCAAAAAAAGTTCCCGCTGGCCGGCACCACTTTTAAGTTTGATCAATATGGCAAATCGAAAGCATGGCTGAGCGAGCTGCTTCCGCATACCTCCAAAGTGGTAGATGACCTTTGCATTGTAAGAAGCATGTTCACCGAAGCCATCAACCACGATCCGGCGCTTACTTTTTTCCAAACCGGTGCACAGGTGGGCAATCGTCCCAGCATGGGCGCCTGGCTGAGTTACGGATTGGGAAGTGAAAATAAAAACCTGCCGGCATTTTGTGTGTTGCTGTCAAAGGGAAAGGGAAATGGCCAGGGCGTTTATTCAAAGCTCTGGACAAACGGGTTCCTCGATTCTGTTCATCAGGGTGTGCAATTTAGCAGTGGTGATAACCCGGTTTTATATTTGAATAATCCAGAGAGCATCAATAAAACAGACCGCAGAAAAATGCTGGATAAACTGGAGGAGTTGAATGCGCAAACATTTGCCGAATCAGGCGATCCCGAAGTGAATGCGAAAGTGCAACAATACGAAATGGCTTACCGGATGCAGACCGCCGTACCTGAAATAACTGATGTTAGTAAAGAACCGGAAGACATTGTAAAATTATACGGCCCCGATTGTCTCGTGCCCGGAACCTATGCGGCCAATTGTTTGCTGGCGCGAAAATTATCCGAGAATGGTGTGCGCTTTGTGCAATTGTATCACCAGGGCTGGGATGGCCATGATAATTTACCGTCGCAGATCCGCGGACAGGCTTTGGATACCGACCAGGCTTCTGCGGCATTGATCACTGATCTGAAACAAAGAGGGTTATTAGATGAAACCCTGATCATTTGGGGTGGTGAATTCGGCAGGACAAATTATTGCCAGGGAGCATTGGCCAAAGATAATTATGGCAGGGACCATCATCCAAGGTGCTTTACGATCTGGATGGCAGGCGGTGGCGTAAAACCAGGAGTGTACGGTGAGACAGACGAGTTCGGTTATAATATCATTCAAAACCCGGTACATGTAAATGACTTTCATGCAACGATCTTACATTTAATGGGTATCGATCACGAAAAATTAACGTTCAAACATCTTGGCAGGCGATACCGGCTAACAGATGTAGCAGGCAATGTGGTGAAAGGGATCATCGCCTGACGGACCGTTATTTCCTGGTGAGTCACCCCCAAAGGGTGACTCACCAGGAAATAACTACAGTAAACGATTGCCTTGAAATGCAGGAACACGCCACGACCTGTTCCTGCAAAACCCTGGTATATCTTCTACCGATCATTAATAAACCTGAAAGAATTTCTTTAGAAAAAATGGTATTAAAAATATGCAGCGATGGAAAACGATTTTATTTAATACCAGTTTTGCACTGAATTGCCTGCTGGTCTTCCTGTTGATTTTTGAAGGACGATTGTCCCTGCCTCCCTGGGTGCAAACCGTGGGCCGCATGCACCCGCTGCTATTACATTTTCCGATCGTGCTGATGGTACTCTGTGTTTTTTGGGAGTTGCTGTCAGGCTTAAAAAAATCAATTACGCCAGAGCAATCAGCGATCGGTGACTGGTTATTATTGTGGGCCTCCTTCACGGCAGTTACCAGCGCCCTTATGGGATTATTTCTTTCCCGGGAGACGGGCTACACACAAGATATAGTGGCATTGCATAAATGGGGCGGTGTTTTTATTTCTTTATTATCACTCACCTGGTATATTTTCCGGCAGCATATCCGGCGCATGAAGATCATCATGGCGATAACGTCGCTGGCTGGCATTGTCGTTGTAATTGTTACCGGGCATCTGGGAGCGGACATTACGCATGGTGAAGATTTTCTTTTTGCCCCTGTTACAAAAGACGCACAGGCACCTAATATTTTATTTGAAGATGCAATGGTTTACACCAATATGGTTCAGCCGATATTGAAATCCAAATGCACCAGTTGCCACAATGATAAGAAGGCCAAAGGTGAACTGATCATGGAACCCGCTAGTTTATTATTGAAAGGTGGCAAAAGCGGCAACTTATGGGATTTAAATGAAAAGGATCTCGGGTTAATGCTGCGCAGGATCCATTTACCACTTGACAATAAAAAGCACATGCCGCCTACCGGCAAGCCCCAGCTCACAGAGGAAGAAGTGGCCATCCTTTATTATTGGATACGGGGTGGGGCAAATTTTAAAGTGAAGGTCGCGGAACTACCGGAAACGGATACCCTGCGTATTTTGGCTGCGGCATTATTCACTACAATTGAAACTGATAACTACAGTTTTAAACCCGCGGATGAAAGCAAAATAAATTCGTTGCGAAATAATTACCGGTTAGTTACGCCCCTTGCCCTTGGCTCACCTGCATTGGGCGTAGAGTTTTTTGGAGCCGCCCAGTTTAAGGCAGAACAGCTAAAAGAATTGCTTTCGGTAAAGGAACAAGTAGTGTCGCTAAATTTAAATAAGATACCCGTAACAGACGATGACCTAAAAACTATTGCCCAGTTCATCAACCTGCGCAAGCTCAATTTATCTTTCACAAATATTAAGGGGACGGGCCTGGCGGCGTTAAACCAGCTAAAGGAATTAAAGCAATTGTCTCTTTCGGGTACAGGCGTAAACGCAGCAAGCTTAACTGTACTGGCATCCCTGCCCAAACTAACACAATTATATATCTGGAGCACACCTGCTCAATCTCAAAATCTGGTGGCGGTACAAAAGCAGTTGAAAAATATCTCCATTGAAAGCGGCTTTACCGGGGATACTGTCATAATAAAATTAACCCCACCGATCGTAGAAAATGAAGAGGAAGTATTGGTTGAGCCATCCATACTGAAATTGAAACATTATATAAAAGGCGTGGTTATTCGTTACACGACTGATGGCTCGGAACCCGATAGCCTGCAGTCTCCTGTCTACAAAGGAGATTTTATGATGAACAAGAATATGACAGTCAGGGCGAAGGCATTTAAGCCAGGATGGATAAGCAGTGATGCTATAGAAAAAACTTTTTTTAAGGCTGGTTATAAAATTGACTCGATCAATTTATTACAACCACCCGATTCTCAATACCGGCACATAAAAGCGGATATTCTTACGGATGCGCAAAAGGGCGACTTGAACAATAACAGTGGTAAATGGCTTGGCTTTCGCACACCCATGCAAGCGCTCATCTATTTTGATACACTACAAACGATATCTTCCATTACGGTTAGCAGCCTGGTGAACATTGGCGGATACATCATGCCCCCCCGGCAGGTGGAAGTATGGGCGGGTAATGATCCGGCGCACTTACGCCTGCTAAAGAAGATCAATCCTGAACAACCAACAAAAGATGGCGCGGCTTATCTCAAAGGTTACGATCTAATCTTTGAACCGATAAAAGAAAAATATTTAAAAGTAGTAGTCATTCCTGTGCCCAAATTACCGCTTTGGCACAGGGGCAAGAACGACAGGGGTTGGATATTTGTAGATGAGATATTTGTAAACCCGTAGGGGCAACCCTCGCGGTTGCCCGCGGAACCGCAGGTTCGCCTTTACCCCTGGTTCGACCTTAATCTCAATCCACATATTAAAAATATTTAATAGGCACCACAATCATTTAACCAGCCTTTTGTATTTTTACTCAAATCTTTACACATGGATGTGAAAATGGAGCCTTCCTGGAAAGAAGTCTTAAAGAACGAGTTTACCAAGCCCTATTTTTTAGAGATCGTAACTTTTCTGAAAACTGAAAAGTCGGCGGATAAAACTATTTATCCTCCCGGCCCTTTAATATTCAATGCATTTAATCAAACACCTTTCGACAAAGTAAAGGTGGTCATTTTAGGACAGGATCCTTATCACAATCCCGGGCAGGCGCACGGTCTTAGTTTTTCTGTTCCTGCCGGGGTCAAACCTCCTCCATCGCTGGTTAATATTTATAAAGAGATCCAGTCAGACCTCGGTATAGCCATGCCAGTCAATTATGGCAATCTTACCCATTGGGCAGAGCAAGGCGTATTGTTGTTGAACGCGATATTAACGGTCGGTGCTAATTCACCGGCCAGTCATGCTAAAATAGGCTGGATGAACTTTACCGACACTGTGATCCAAAAAATATCAGATGAAAAAGAAGGCGTGGTATTTTTGTTGTGGGGTAAATTTGCGCAGGACAAACAGGTGTTGATCGATGAAACAAGGCATTTTTTATTAAAGGCCGCTCATCCCTCACCATTTAGTGCAGATAAAGGATTTTTCGGCTGCAAACATTTTTCGAAAACCAATAAGTTGTTGGAGCAGCAGGACCTGGCGCCAATCGACTGGAAATTATTAACTCCTTAAAATCACCTTACAACCAGGCATGCAGGAAATAAATATTGATGAAGCGAAGAAAAAGAGTTCGGTTGGCGGATTTCTCAAGGATGTATTTGGGCGGATATGGGGTGCCTGGGCGGTGGTTAGTTTTGTAATTACTTTCCTGGTTATTTTTATTCCCTCCATGATGTCTTACCTGATACCCGGCAACAGGGGCCAGGATTATTTCATTTGGGTATCCAGGTGCTGGATGCGTATCTGGTTGTATATGGTAGGATGCCCCTTATCGGTTAAAGGGCGGGAAAATTTTAAAGCAGGTGAAACATATGTAATTGTATACAATCACAATGCCTTGTTGGATGTGCCGCTATCGGCGCCCTTTGTTCCGGGCGGCAATAAAACCATTGCCAAAGCCTCCTTTGCCAAGGTTCCCATTTTTGGATGGTTTTACAAAAGGGGCTCAGTGCTGGTAGACAGGAATGATAACCGCAGCCGGCTAAAAAGTTTTGAAGACATGCGCAATGTACTTCGCAGTAACCTCCACATGTGCATCTACCCGGAAGGCACGCGGAACCGCACACAGGAACCGTTAAAGCCTTTTTACGATGGCGCGTTTAAATTGGCAGTGGACACAAAAAAAGAGGTGATTCCCTGTGTTATTTTCGGCACCAAAGAAGCCATCCCGATCGACAAAGGCGTGTACCTGCTTCCAACCAGGTTAAGAATGCATTTTCTACCCCCTGTATCGTCACAAGGAATGAAATCCACCGTATTAAAAAACAAGGTTTTTGAAATTATGAAGGAGCATTACCTAAGCGGAGGCAAGGGCTATGTTTCGAATGACTGATTTAATTCGAATCATGCAACCCGGCTGTAGAAAAAGGGTTGATTACTATTTTAGAAGCCTGCAGCATTTCCGGCAGCCGGGTTTCACGCACAGTGTTTTTTGAAATCAAAGTGTCTGCCGTGAAAACCCCGCTGGGACACCAGTGGTCTTCGGGTTGCAGTAAGAAGTCCATTAAAGCGCCTATACTCGTTACAAATACACAATTCTGCCATCGTCAGGATTCCACCGCCAGGTAATGTCCCAGCGGGGTTTTCACATTTTACTCTATAGGTTATAAAGCCTTCAACCGTGCAACCCCGCTGTAGAAAAGAGGATGGATCACAACTTTAGAAGCCTACAGCCTTTCCGGCAGCCGGGTTTCACGCACAGTGTTTTTGAAATCAAAGTGTCTGCCGTGAAACCCCCGTTGGGACACCAGTGGTCTTCGGGTTGCGATAAGAAGTCCATGAAAGCGCCTCTACTCGTTTCAAATACACAATTTTGCCATCGTCAGGTTTCCACCGCCTGGTGATGTCCCAGCGGGGTTTTCACATTTTACTCTATAAGTTATAAAGCCTTCAACCGTGCAACCCCGCTGTAGAAAAGAGGCTTGATCACAACTTTAGAAGCCTGCAGCCTTTCCGGCAGCCGGGTTTCACGCACAGTGTTTTTTG
>JBDSLD010000131.1:0-7548 GCA_039916545.1 Ferruginibacter sp. | reverse complement strand
TAACCGCAACACAATATTCACCCTTACAAAACTGGAACTGGTTAATATTTTCCGGGATAACTATTTCTGGATCATTCTTTCCTGCGGAATGGTGTTCCTGGGCTTTGCTTTCTGGATGGGTAATGCTGACTGGGGCGTGCCTTATCTTCCCCGCACAGTGCTGCTGTTTGATATATTCAATGATGTATTTCCATTTTTTATTTTCTTTATCATCATATTTTATACGGGGGAAACCCTGCATCGAGACCGGGCGACCCGGTATGCTTTTATCAATGATTCCCTTCCACCGCCCAACTGGGTGCTAAACGGATCCAAATTAATTTCGTTGCTGATCCTCGGAGCGTGCCTCGCATTCATACCCGTGATACTTGCATTCCTGATTCAAATATTAAAGGGATTCTATCAATTCAACTTTCCTGTTTATTTCACTTATTTGTTCATCGTCATTTTGCCGAAGCTGCTCGAAATGGTATTGTTTTCCTACATGGTGCATGTGGTTGTTAATAACAAGTTTGCCGGGCACGCGATCGGGATTGTTTTTTGGGTGGCAGTATTTTTTCTTCGCATCTCGGGTATTTTTGGCTATAATTTATTGCTCTACTCATACACTCCATCTTACCGGGTTTCTGATATGGACGGATTGGGGCACATGCTAGCTCCAGTAAATTGGTTTAATCTTTATTGGTTGATATTTGGCGGCCTGCTGATCATCATTTCAGCGCTGTTTTATTACCGCGGCGTAACCTCTTCTTTTAAAGAAAGGACACAATTGCTGAAGGAAAGATTTGATACCAGGACAAAACTTTTTACCGGGGCATTGTTACTGGCTTTTATTGCAGTAGGCGCTTTTAATTATTACAATGTAAGTTACCTCAATGATTTCCTTACAAAAACAGAGCAGGACGACAGGGCCGTTATTTATGAGAAAACGCTGAAAAAATACCAATCGCTGCCATTACCGAAAGTAACGCGTATTAAAATGTTTGCCGATCTCTATCCCGATAAACAGCAGGCGTATGTGAAGGCTTATATAACACTTGTTAATAAAAACACCGTAACTATTGATAAGATGTTGCTGGATGCGGAAGAACTAACATCGTATTCAATTAGCCAGGGTGGCAAGCGGATACCCTATACTTATCCATTATTATACCCGCGAGGTATTTTTAGTTGGTTCAAACCAAAGCAGGATACGGCGGAATTCCGTTTGTACCAATTTGAAAAACCGCTTGCCCCTGGCGACTCTACAGTGCTTGAAATCAACTCTGCTGTTGTTCACGAAGGTTTTAGCAATGAGCTTTATGCACCGAACCTGCTTCGGAACGGAACATTTTTTACGGGTGGTTTACCGGGCCTGGGATATGATGATGATGAGGAGCTGGGTAGTCCGTATAAGCGGAAAAAAAGTGGCCTTCCCCCGAAGGCAGGTGAAGAAATTGCACAAGACGATCGGGTAGGTATCCGCACATTGCAAGCAGGGAAAGTTGCTGACCTGGTAAGTTTTGATATCACGGTAAGCACCGTTGGAGACCAGACAGCAGTGGCGCCGGGTGAACTGGAAAAACAATGGCAGCAAGGCGGGAGAAATTATTTTCATTTTGTGCAAACACAGCCGGGATTATATATGCCGATCGGGATTTTATCAGCCAGGTTCGCTTTGTTAAAAGATACCGTGATGCTGGATCACCCGGTGACGATCAGTATTTATTATCATCCGGATCATAATAAAAATATCAACCGGTTTATGGCCGCGTACAAAGACGGCCTGCGTTATTTTAGCTCGGTATATGGCAAATATCCTTTCAAAGATATTCGCCTTGCTGAAACATCTGAGTACGGCCCGCACGACGCATCGATGACTACGCTGGATACCTATGCAGAAAATTTTGCCTGGAACGCCGACTTTAAAGAACCCAATCAATTTGACTATTGTTATTTCCGAACCAGTTTAGCACTTGCCCAGCAATGGTGGCGTTTCCAGGTTGCGCCCAATGAAACATCGGGGTCATTGGTAATACCGGAGGGCTTGTCTACTTACAATGCATTGCTAATGGCAGAAAAAAAATATGGAAAAGAGAATATGAGAGGCGTTCTGCAGGATCAGTTGTGGTTCTATTTATTTATCAGGCGACGAATGGAAAACAAAGAGCATCCATTGATAAGGGCCAACGAATGGTTTGAATGGAGTGGAAAAGCAAGTGTAGCGTTATATGGCTTGCGGGATTTAATTGGTGATGACACCATGAATGTTGCACTAAGAGAATTTAAAAATACTTATGCTTTTAAAAGTGAGCCGCCTTTTGCCGGGGCCAATGATCTTTACCGCTTTTTGCAAAAACATGTGCCGGATTCCCTGCAATATTATTTAACGGATACCTGGCAGAAGATCACTTTGTATGACAATAAAATCAGCGATTTCAAGTCTGTACCTACGGGTAACAAAGATGAATATAAGGTAACGCTAACTGTGGAAGCCGCCAAGGTTTGGATAGATGAAAAGGGAAACGATGTGCCCGACAAAAACATGAATGACTATATTGATATTGGCATATTTGGAGATAAAAAAACCAGCAAAAGTGGCCGGTCACAAACCAATCCGCTTTATGTTGCCAGATACAGGATGACCGCCGGTAAACACATCTTTAGCATTATTGTAAAAGGAAAGCCGGTTAATGCCGGAATTGATCCTTATTCAAAATTGATTGACCGTCAGCCCAATGACAATATGAAGAATTTTTAAATGACTATCAAACGGTCAATTGCATATTTAATCTTTACTGAATTCATGCGTATCATCAAAATAAAGCACCTAAGAGTGTAGAAGATCATTGCCAAAACTATTCCTTTAAAAAATTCTGAGCCTTAAATAAGTATTTCGTTCAACTTTTGTCTTTAGTTATACGGCGCAAGGCATAAGACTGTGAACTGTAAATTTTGAGTTGATATTTATTTCATTGCAAGTTATCTGGATGGCCTCAACTAAAAAGTGTTTTCAATAAAAATTTACCATGTCTATAAATTACTTCATCCCTTATAAATCATAGCTTAATGAACATTTGTTGTTATGGATCAAACCTTTGAGAAAGTTGCGTATAACCTAGGTGTTGAATGCCCTAATTTCGAACTATATATTTTATCGTCTCTAAAAAACTTTGCCCTCTTTACTAATTTTTGCAGACTTTTGAACAATTATAGAATTTTTCAGTTATCACATAAACGGATAGAAATAGAGAAAGTGCAAAAGATTTTATTAATCATATTTATGTCGCTTCAACTCCTCGCCAATACAGAACTGTGCGAGTTCCTTAAAATACCCGTGCTTATAAGTCATTATGAAGAACACAAAGGGAGTAGTAATCTGACATTTATTAGTTTTATAAGAATGCACTATTTTAATGGTGCGCCCCATGATAATACGGATATGGAATTGCCTTTTAAAACCAATTCAACTGCGCTTATAATTAGCCACAATTTTTCCGTATCGCTTCCCAGCCAGCCCTTTAGTTCCTTTAATCCTGTGACAGTTATTCAACAGCAACCCGCTGCATTTGGATTTTATTCATTTTATCTTCCCTCCCGTTCCCAAAACTGTGTTTTCCAGCCTCCGCGCCTGGTCTGATTATATCAATTTTTGTAATGTTTGTCACTTCCATCAAAGGGAGCTGACGACTGGTATATAATTATTTAATCAGATCAAAGAAATATGCTTAATAAAATAATAGCATTTTCTATCCACAATAAGTTAATTGTGGGTATGATGACGCTTGCCCTGATTGGATGGGGCGTTTATAATACATCTAAACTGCCAATAGATGCAGTTCCCGATATCACCAATAACCAGGTGCTGATTATTACACCTTCGCCCTCATTGGGTGCTGCTGATATTGAACGACTCATAACATTCCCCCTGGAAATTGCCACGCGAAATATTCCAGGCATTATCGAACAGCGATCATTTTCCCGATTCGGTCTGTCGATTATAACAATTGTGTTTGATGATAAAACCGATGTGTATTGGGCAAGGCAACAGGTCAATGAAAGAATAAATGATGTGAAAGGCCAAATTCCTTCCGGGTTGGGTGTTCCGGCGCTTGGCCCTGTAACAACCGGCCTCGGGGAGATTTTTCAATATGTTGTGCGGCCAAAGCCCGGGTACGAATCCAAATATAGCCCGATGGAACTTCGTACCATCCAGGACTGGATCGTAAGGCGGCAGTTGTTGGGAACGCCGGGCATTGCAGACGTGAGCAGTTTCGGCGGTCAATTAAAACAGTACGAGATTGCGGTAAATACGGATCAACTAAAAAGCTACCGGCTAACCATCAGCGATCTTTTTAAAGCATTGGCCGATGGCAATCAAAACACCGGCGGAGGTTATATAGAAAAAGGCCCAACTGTTTTTTTTATAAAAAGTGAGGGCCTCGTCCGATCAAAAGAAGATATAGAAAGTATACCTGTGAAGAACCTGCCCGGTGGAAGACCGCTATATATCAGGGACATTGCCACCGTTCAAATTGGTTTTGCAACGCGTTATGGGGCTATGTGCTACAATGACCAGGGCGAGGTTGCCGGTGCGGTAGTGATGATGTTGAAGGGCGGCAATTCATCCAAAGTGATCAAGGCAGTAAAAAGCAAAATCGCTGAAATAGAAAAATCGCTGCCTGAAGGAGTGATGATAGAATCATTCCTCGACCGTACCAAGATGGTCAACAATGCCATCCATACTGTTACTAAGAATCTAATAGAAGGCGCGCTCATCGTTGTGATTGTGCTACTGCTGTTCCTGGGCGATTTCAGAGCCGCACTGCTGGTAGCTTCCATTATTCCACTAGCCATGCTTTTTGCCATTAGTTTAATGAACATGTTCGGCGTTAGTGGTAACCTGATGAGTCTTGGTGCACTTGATTTTGGACTGATCATCGACGGCGCAGTGATCATTGTAGAAGCTACAATGCATCACCTCCAACAAAAAAGAAACTTGCAACAGGCAGCGACGCTCAACCAAAACGAGATGGATTAGGAGGTGAAGGATTCTGCCAGCAGGATGATGAATGCGGCAGTATTCGGCCAGATCATCATCCTGATTGTATATTTTCCAGTGTTGTCACTCCAGGGGATAGAAGGAAAAATGTTCAAACCAATGGCTGAGACTGTCATCTTTGCTATCCTGGGTTCCTTTATACTTTCCATCACTTATGTGCCAATGATGAGTGCCCTTTTCTTAAGGAAAAACGCGTCCAGGAAAAATAATTTATCTGACAAAATAATGGGCAGTATTGAAAGAACGTATCAAAGGATATTGAAAACATTACTGGTGTTTCCAAAAACGGTGATCGCCCTTTCGGTTTTTTTGCTAGGCATCGCGGTATTTATATTATTACACATGGGCGGTGAATTTATTCCTAAACTGGAAGAAGGTGATTTTGCAGTGGATACCCGAATACTACCTGGTAGCTCGCTGACTACAACGATTGCAGCTACACAACAAACTGCCCGTATTCTGCTGAAAAAATTTCCGGAGGTTGAAAAAGTGGTTACAAAAATTGGCAGCGGTGAAATTCCAACGGACCCCATGGCCATGGATGCTTCGGATATGATGGTGATTTTAAAACCCAAAAAACAATGGACATCTGCAAATACATTCGATAGCCTTGCAGAAAAAATGAGCCGGGCGCTTGAAGACGTGCCCGGGGTTACTACCGGTTTCCAGTTTCCGGTCCAAATGCGCTTTAATGAATTGATGACGGGCGGCCGGCAAGATGTTATCTGCAAGATCTTTGGAGAGAACCTGGACACGATCGCCATGTTGGCGGGTCGCATCGGAACACTGGTACGTGGCATCGAAGGCGCAAAGGATATTTATGTTGAATCACAAACAGGGCTGCCGCAAATTGAGGTAAATTTCAACAGGAAAAAACTAGCAGAATTCGGGGTTGTGATAAATGAGGCCAACAACATTATTCAATCCGCTTTTGCAGGTGCTGTTACCGGCCAGGTTTACGAAAACGAACGCAGGTTCGACCTGGTAGTCAGGCTCAGCAACCAGGGAAGGCAGCAGCTGAAAGACGTCCAGAACTTATTGATTCCAACCAGTAACGGCAACCAGGTCCCACTTCAGCAAGTGGCAGATGTGGCCATTAACATTGGACCAAACCAGATACAACGTGAAAATGCCCAGCGAAGAATAACAGTTGGTTTCAATGTGCGGGGTAAAGATGTGCAGTCTGTTGTAAAAGAGTTACAATCGCGGATATCAACAGCTGTCAGGTTGCCACCAGCTTATTTCCTTACTTATGGGGGCCAGTTTGAAAATCTTGTGGCTGCGAAAGAGCGATTAAGTGTAGCGGTTCCTATTTCACTGCTGTTGATTTTAGCAATGCTCTATTTCGCGTTTAATTCGCTCGGAGAAAGCCTGCTTATATTTTCGGCAATTCCACTTTCCGCTATTGGTGGCATTCTTGGATTATTTATTAGGGGTATGCCATTTAGTATCTCGGCTGGTGTTGGCTTTATCGCGCTTTTTGGTATTTCAGTGTTGAATGGCATTGTTTTGCTAAGCGAATTTAATTTGCTAAAAAAGAATGGTGAACAGGATGTTATGAAGAGGATCCTGGTGGGAACCGGTAACAGGCTAAGACCTGTGTTAATGACTGCGACGGTAGCCTCGCTGGGCTTCCTGCCGATGGCGATGAGCAACGGTGCGGGCGCAGAGGTGCAACGGCCATTGGCTACCGTGGTCATAGGCGGCCTGATAAGTGCTACCATATTGACCCTGGTTGTTTTGCCGGTACTGTATCGTAGCTTCAGTAAGTGGCAAAATCGACGAAAAGAAAAATCACTGGCTGCTTCGAAACATGCAAATACCGCCTTACCGATTGTACTGGTTATTTGTGGGATGGCAACTTTTACACCGGCTGCAAGTCAACAACATTACATCACACTACCCGCCGCCATTGATACCGCAATGATATCCAATCTTAGTATACTATCTGGAAAACTTCAGACTGTCTACAGTAAGCAAGTCGAAAGAACGGCCTGGGATATTCCTTTTACTAGTATCCAGGGCGAATATGGCCAGGTGAACAGCCTGCAAAACGATTCGAAATTTTCGGTAAGCCAATCATTTTCTTTCCCGATCGTTTATAAACGGCAAAGGGAGTTGTACCAATCAGAAACTGCAGCATCGTTGTTGAATGAAAAAGTATTGCGGGCGACTGTAAAAAAGCAAGTAGCATTTATTTACAACGACCTGGTGAGTATACTACAAAAGATCAGGCTGTTAAAAAAGACGGACAGCCTGTATGATCAGTTTCTTCAGAAACAGGAGCAACGTTTTGCAGCAGGAGAAGTGAATGTACTGGAAAGAGCAACCGCAGCAGCGCAGCGCATGCAGGCTGCTGACCAGTTACAAAAGGCGGAATATGATTTCCTGATCCTGCAGCGACATTTCAGCTACCTGCTTAACAGCCAGCAACTGTATCTCCCTTCAGACAGTAACCTGGTAATTCCATTGCTATCGCTGCCAGATACTTCCGTATTGAACCAGTA
>JBDSLD010000130.1:0-21713 GCA_039916545.1 Ferruginibacter sp. | reverse complement strand
GGAAAAAGAAGGGAATTTGAAATAGCTTTTGTGGGTTTAAAGCCCGGTATACACGAGTTTACTTTTGAAGTAGACGAGAAGTTTTTTGCCGGTGTTGAGACAAGGGATTTTACCAACTGCAGCGCATTTGTAAAGTTGCAACTGGATAAAAAGACCGGTTTTATGCTCTTAAAATTCGAGGTTGGAGGCAAAGCCGATGTGGAGTGTGACCGCTGTGGTAACACGCTTACTATGGATCTTTGGGACGAGTTTAATATGGTGGTCAAGATGGTGGATAACCCTGATGAAATGAACCAGGCGGAGGATGATCCCGACGTTTTTTACATTTCAAAAACAGAGAGCCACCTGCACCTGAACGACTGGATATACGAATTTGTAAGCCTCAGCGTTCCTTTGCAAAAGATGTGTAAAGAGGATGAATTGGGCGGACCGAAATGCAATAAAGAGGTATTGGACAAATTGAACGAGATGAAGGTGAGTGAGGATGCGAAAAATGCCAATGCCATCTGGAAAGACCTGGAGAAGTTTAAAGGGAAGGGGTGAT
This sequence comes from Ferruginibacter sp., assembly GCA_039916545.1. Lineage (GTDB taxonomy): Bacteria > Bacteroidota > Bacteroidia > Chitinophagales > Chitinophagaceae > Ferruginibacter. The sequence goes on along the minus strand of JBDSLD010000130.1, from coordinate 21,169 downwards.
GGGGCGGATACTGGATTCTGGAAAAGAGCCATCCGTTCACATACGACCATCAAGTATCCAGTATCAAGCATCCAGTATCCGCTTCTGTAAAAAAGAATTAATTAAATTAATATAAACAACTAAAATTTACAATCATGCCAAATCCGAAACGACGCCATTCGCAGCAGCGCAGCGCAAAGAGAAGGACGCATTATAAAGCGAGCGAAACTACGTTAACAGTAGATAAAACTACCGGTGAAATTCATGTGCGTCACCGTGCACACGTGAGTGAAGGCAAATTATATTACAAGGGCCAGGTGGTAGCTGAGAAAGCGCCGCTGAAAGCATAATATTTTTCAAATGCTGAATTCTAAGTTCTAAATTCGATTATTGAATTTAGAACTTAGAATTTTTTATTTAATGAATGTACTATGAACATCGCCTTAGATATGATGGGTGGCGACTATGCGCCGTTGGAAGCTATAAAGGGTATCTCTCTGTTTTTGGCCGGACAGGGTAAAAATATAAACCTGACATTGATTGGCGATGAGGCTAAACTGACGGCACTATTGAGCGAATATGATGTTCCTGCGGAAAACATAGCAATTGTTCATGCTTCACAGGTGATAGAAATGCACGAGCATCCTACCAAAGCGCTTCGTGAAAAACAACAATCTTCCATAGCTTTGGGATTTAATTTATTAGCCACCGGCAAAACAGACGCCTTCATCAGCGCAGGCAATACCGGCGCCATGATGGTGGGTGCGTTATTCAGTATCAAGGCCATTGAAGGTGTTGCCCGTCCTACGATCGGTGCCTATATCCCGAGGGAAAATGGCACGCTTGGCCTGTTGCTGGATGCAGGCATTAACGCGGATTGCAAACCGGAAAATTTAGTTCAGTTCGCTACACTCGGTTCTTTGTATGCAGAGCATATCCTGGGTTTTCAAAATCCTAAAGTGGGGCTCATTAATTTGGGTGAAGAAGAAGGAAAAGGCAACCTGCTGGCACTCGCCACCTATCCTTTGCTAAAGCAAAATAAACAAATCAATTTCATAGGTAATATCGAGGGCCGGGATATCTTAATGGATAAAGCAGATGTAATGGTCTGCGAAGGGTTTACCGGGAACGTAATTTTGAAAATGGCGGAAAGTGTGTACGACATTATACAAAGAAGAGGGATAAAGGACGAACACTTTGATCGCTTTAATTTTGAAATGTATGGAGGCGTACCAGTGCTGGGAGTTGCCAAACCTGTGATCATCGGCCACGGCATATCTCACGCCATAGCCTTTAAAAATATGATCCTGATAGCCAAAAGAATGATTGAGAAGGAGCTCATGGAAAAAATGAGAGAAGCGTTCACGGGCCAGGTAATTGGTTGATCCGGTTTAAAGAGGCCCTCCGCCAAAACAAAAACCAAATTTTACTCCGAAATAACTACTTGTCACATTCAAAAATGTTGTAGTCCCGGTGTTAGTATTATATTGAGACGCAATAACTCCAGGAATAATATTGTACTCCAGGCCAAAACGAAAATGCTTTGATTCGAACCCGGCCCTGATCAATCCGCCGAATTTTGAGACAGCACTCCCGGCGTCGAAAGATTCATAATGATCAGCCACTGTGAAAACACCGGCACCTCCTCCAACAAAGGGCCGAAAGGCATATTTATTGGTAAAATAATAATCTGCGGTTGCAATACGGGATCCCTCTACCCTGGCGTCATTACGCGATGTATTTCCATTGTTATCCGAACTGTTGAACCGGGCTGTTACCGCACCTTCCAGGCGAACGCCGACAGATAAATTATCCATTAAAGCAAACTTAGGCTCCAAGGCAAATAAAACACCGCCATTTGCATTGGCGCGCATCGGCATCGCAAATCCCGCACTCACATCACCTTTAAATCTTTTAAATATCCTTTCGCCTTGCTGGGCGAATGCAGGTAAAGTACCGATAGCTGCAAGCAGGTAAAAAATAAGCGTTTTCATGCTGGTATTTCAGGCTTATTAAATCGATATAAAAATATAATCAAATTGTAGCTTAAATGCCAGCAAGCGAAAACATAAAATAAATAAATGTCAGCCTTACTTAAAATATATAAGCCACCCTTATGCCGAAGGTTCCGATGGTACCCATACCTGATCCCGTGTATGCATCGTATTTTACTGTTGCATCAAAGGCATTGTCCGATTTCAGTTTAAATTCGTACCCCAGCATCAATGGAGAATAAGCAAAAGCGGTTCCACTGTGTTGCGCATAATTGCTAAGAAAGGCAACGCCCAATTGTGCTCCGCCATAAAGGCCACCCGTTAAAAAATATTTTGCGCCTATTCTTAAAGGTATGATGCGCTGTGCAGCTTTATCAGGGTTTAACAGCCCCCTTTTTCCTGCATAGCCTATCAAACCAAATGTAGCGGTAGCTTTTAATTTATCCATTACCAGATATTCTCCCTGTATGGTTCCGCCTATCCCTACTGAATGTGTATTTGAAAAGCTCCCTGTGGAAAATCCCAGTTCCGGTCCAACACTGAAAGAGAATTTTTTATCCTGTGAAAAAGCAGGTATAGATATAACAACCACGACAAGTACGGATAAGATCAGTTTTTTCATTTTTTTAGTTTTGTTTAATGTCGCAAATTTAAGCCAGCCGCTGAGGTTTGTGAAAATTTTAATTGTTAATCTTTGGCAACCAATCAAAATTAAATGAACCAGGCCAGCATATTCCTAAAAGAGCCGTCATGAGCACCGACCCATAATAAACCGTTCCTAATTTTTAATTCTTAATTTTTAATGTTGGAATCCTGTCCCGCAAGCTCGATTTCAAGATTCTCCAACATGTCTTTTGTCATATTCTCCAGGTCAAAATCTTCTTTCCATCCCCAATCCTTTCTCGCCACACTATCATCAATACTTTGCGGCCAGCTGTTAGCGATCTGTTGCCTGTAATCCGCCTTGTACGTTATTGAAAATTCAGGGATATACTTTTTGATCTCGGCCGCAATTTCTTTGGGAGAAAAACTCATACCCGAAATATTGTATGAGGTGCGGACCTTGATGTTCTCTTCCGGCGCCTCCATCAGTTCAATGGTTGCCTTAATTGCATCGGGCATGTACATCATAGGCAGGTATGTATCTTCCTGCAAAAAACATTCATACTTTTTTTCTTCCAGCGCTTCATGGTATATCTCCACAGCATAGTCAGTGGTGCCTCCGCCTGGTGCGCTTTTATAACTGATCAAACCCGGGTACCGGATGCTTCTTACATCCAGTCCCCAACGCTGGTGATAATAATTACACCAGAATTCGCCGGCATATTTACTGATCCCGTACACCGTAATTGGCTCGATGATAGTTTGCTGCGGGCAGTTTTGCCTGGGCGAAGTTGGTCCGAATACGGCGACCGAACTGGGCCAGTACACCTTATGTATCTTTTCTTCTTTGGCAATATCCAGCACATTCAACAGGCTTTGCATATTCAGGCTCCAGGCAAGATTTGGATTTTTCTCACCGGTCGCAGAAAGGATCGCGGCCAGCAAATATATCTGTGTAATATTTTGCCGGATCACCTGCACATGCAACATTTCTTTATTCATCACATCCATGCTCACATAAGGGCCGGTGCCTTTCAGCAACTCATTTTCTTCGCGCAGATCACTGGCTACTACGTTGGCGTTACCATATATTTTTCGTAGTGCAAGCGTGAGCTCTACCCCTATCTGGCCCGATGCGCCGATCACTAAAATTTTTTCTTTTATCATAGCATAATATTAATGGTGCAAGATAAATAACTCCGTTGCTAATTTCATCAAAAAGTAGGGTTTGTATCATTGGTTAAGCTGCTTAGGCGACTTTGTCTTGCAGACTTCTAAATCCAAATACTTAGATTAATTTTGCACAATGGAAAAATATCTTCATGAGCTGTTTGTCAACCAGCAATACGACACAAATAATTTCTTTCTGATCGCTGGCCCCTGCGTGGTGGAAGGTGAAGAACTGGTAATGGAGGTGGCGGATAAAGTATCTGCGATTTGTAAAAATTTGGGCATCCCTTATATTTTTAAGTCATCTTACCGCAAAGCAAACCGCACGAGTGGCTCATCTTTTACAGGCATTGGTGATATTGCCGCTTTAACGCTTTTAAAGAAGGTAGGAGAAAAATACCATTTGCCCACCGTGTCTGATATTCATGCGCATGAGGAAGCTGCGGTTGCTGCAGGATACATTGATATGTTGCAGATACCTGCTTTTCTATGCAGGCAAACTGATTTATTGGTGGCTGCAGCAGAAACAGGGAAGATCGTGAATGTAAAAAAGGGCCAGTTTGTAAGCGGTCCGTCTATGAAATTTGCGGTGGAAAAAATTCAAAAAGCGGGCAATGAAAAAGTGATGCTAACCGAAAGGGGCAATACTTTCGGCTACCAGGATATGGTAGTGGATTATCGGAATATCCCCTGGATGCAGGAACACAAAGTCCCGGTCATTATGGATTGTACGCATTCTCTCCAGCAACCCAATCAAACCAGCGGCGTTACCGGTGGTAACCCACAACTGATCGGAACGATCGCAAAAGCAGCTATTGCTACCGGTGCAGACGGCCTTTTTATCGAAACTCATCCCAATCCGGCCGTGGCAAAAAGTGACGGGGCCAATATGCTAAGATTGGATCTGCTGCAACCATTGCTTGAAAAATTGGTGCGGTTGAGAAAGGCAGTTTTATAAGTTTTTCACACAAAGGCGTAAAGTAATAATATACGTACTTAATTATTTCGCTGCTTCGTAATAGACGTGCTTACCTGTCTTATCGATTGCCGCACTTGCCTGTGTTCCTACTATACTTATCAAATTATCCAAACTGACATGATCCGCCAGCGATCACGGTTATCCAACGCTGCACCTTCTTCTGAAAATTTATCCTGCGCCTTCTGCTAAATTTCAGCAGCCAGTTACGCATATACAATTTGTGGATAAAATAACGAGTCTTACATTAAACCGGGAAATATTATCATTCAATAAAATATGCTATTATGAAAGGTTTATTTTTTATCGGCCTGTTTTCAATTTATTGTATCGATGCCAGTACGCAAAGTGTCGCTATCAGCACAAATGGATCGGCGCCAAATGCAAGCGCCATGCTGGATATTAAGAGCAACACAAAAGGCCTGCTGATCCCCCGGACCTCAACTGTTTCGCGCAATGCGATTGTAAACCCTGCCAAAGGCCTGATCATCTACGATACCACTGCAGCCAGCTTTTGGTTTCATAACGGTTCCGCATGGACGCAACTTGCTGCCGCCGGTAATGGCTGGAGCCTTTCGGGCAATGCAGTCGCAGATCCTTCGGCCAGTTTCATTGGCACTAATAACAGCCAGCCTTTGCGCTTCAGGGTAAATAATATTTGGGCTGGTGAAATACATCCAACCAGCAGCAATGTGATGTTCGGTTTAAATGCTGGAAATGTAACTACAACCGGGCTTTTTAATACCGGCGTAGGCGATCATTCTCTTTTTTTAAATACCATTGGAAGTTACAATACCGCCAGCGGATCGTCTACACTTTATTCCAACACAGAGGGAAGTGTAAATACTGCATTTGGAACCTATGCGCTTGCTTTTAACAGAACAGGAAGCCGCAATACCGCTGCCGGTGCAGATGCGCTTAACAGGAACACTACCGGAACGGAGAATACAGGAATCGGGTACCGTGCACTTGCAATCAATGAGGCCACCAGCCAAAATACTGCCATTGGATCCCAGTCGCTTTCTTCTAATACCACTGGTTCATTTAATACAGCCAGCGGTGCCATGGCTCTTTTTTCCAATACCACAGGCAGTTACAATGTTGCTGCCGGAATTCATTCCCTCCAATTAAACACAACAGGTGGCGGCAATACGGCTAACGGGGCGAACGCGCTTGTTAATAATACCAGCGGGAATAACAATACGGCTACCGGCGCATTGGCGCTATTTTCCAATACCACCGGAAGTGCAAACGCGGCAAATGGTGTCCAGGCGCTTACTTCCAATACTACCGGTTATAATAACGTTGCCTCGGGGGTAGATGCGCTTTATTCCAACAACTCCGGCTTTTATAACACGGCGATGGGATATAGGTCGCTCTACTTTAATACCGCCGGGTATGAAAATACTGCTTTTGGCGGCCAGGCACTCTACTCCAATGTCAACGGCAGTTTTAATTCCGCATTTGGTATAAATGCATTGTACACAAATACAAGCGGTATAAATAATACGGCGTTTGGAGAAAAAGCCTTGTATTCAAATAATACCGGGCAGGGTAACACGGCGGTCGGACTTACCTCGCTGTATTTCAATACCGGTAACTTTAACGTGGCAACCGGCGCATCTGCATTGGTCAATAATTCTACCGGTTCTTATAACACGGCAGTAGGCCTCAATGCATTTAGTGAAAACCTCACCGGTACGGGCGTTACGGCATTGGGTGCAAGCACTGCACTGAATGGCTGGACAAACCTCGTAAACGCCACCGCTATCGGTTATGCGGCTATAGTGGACGATCATAACAAAGTGCGGATCGGCAATAACGGTGTTTTGTCAATTGGCGGCCATGTGGGTTGGACAACTTTCTCTGATGGAAGATTTAAACAGCAGGTGGAAGAAAATGTAAAGGGGCTGGAATTTATTATGGCACTCCGGCCTGTAACGTATATCATTGATTTGCCGGGATTAAATAAATACCAGCACCCAGGCAAAAAGGATACGGACGACAGTCTGAATATCATTTTGCGGCAATCGAAATACCAGGGCCTTCAACGGGCTGCTACCCATCGGGAAAGTGGATTCATTGCACAGGAGGTAGAGCTTGCAGCCAGCAGGGCCGGGTTTACATTCAGTGGGGTGGACAAACCCACCAGCGACCATGCCTTGTATGGATTAAGGTATGGCGACTTTGTTGTACCGCTGGTAAAAGCCGTACAGGAACAGCAATCGGTAATTGAAAAATTACAAAAACAAATAGATACAGATAAGGCCGGAATCCCGGCACAAATGCAGGCGCAACAAATCATGATCGATGAACTGAAAAATGAAATCGCTACTTTGAAAAGCGAAATGGACCTGATGAAAAAGAAAAATTAAGTTGGGGTTTATTTCAGAATGTTCATCTTACAGCACGTTCGCTAAAACCAAGACCATTTCTAAACAAGCAGTTCCCTTGCAGTTCACGCAATAAAATAGTTTGCTACACAATTAATACGCTTTATCTCCGCAAATACTTTCTAAAAAATTATAGGCATGGCCACCTTTTGCTCAATTCACACAACCAGTTACGCAGAGACGGTTTGAAACTATGATCAAAGAGTTTAGCTTCAAGGCAGGTTATAGGTTTGAAATATTGTGCCGGAATTTTATTTTATAATAACTAATAACCTCCGGCTTTGTAGAAGTTATGAACCAGCGGAAAGCCTGAACCGTCAACTTTCAACCCGTTTTTAATCCGCATTTGCCCTTAATTGTTTTCAGTTTTTCTGCAAGCAGTAGGTTAGACACTGTGCGTAGCCCGCCGTGCCTGTACCATTCCCCTGGCGACACCGGGAAATGTGCTAAGACAGTGAATGATGGGATAGTCAAAGCCTGCTTGTTTGGCAGCGCGGCAGGAAACAACAGTTCGAAAGCAGCAGTAATTTTCTAAACATCGATTGATTATAAGTTCATTTTTTTTCTGCCTGAACACAATTTAAAGGTGAGACAACCAGGTTGCACCACGACCACAGTTTACCCAACCATTATTAATTACTCATAAATATATTGTTATGAAAACTTTGATCTTTTTTTTATTGACCTTTTTTTATACGCTTGCTGTTTACCCGCAAAGTGTAGGTGTCAATAATGACGGTACTCCACCTGACCCGAGCGCCTTGCTCGATGTAAAAAGCAATACCAAAGGCGTACTGGTTCCACGCATGACCAGTGCCGAACGAACAGGCATCGCCAGCCCTGCCATCGGCTTGCTGGTATATGACAATGAAACCGGTAGCTTCTGGTATTACAAGGCCCTGGGCTGGACAGAGCTTACCGGCGGCAGCAACGGCCCTGGTGCTTCCTGGAATACCAGTGGCACAAATATTTACAATAGCAATATGGGTAATGTTGGTATTGGCACAACAACTCCAGTCAATAAACTCACTATACAAACACCGATCAATAGTCTCGGGTGGACCCATATAGGCGGTGCGGACTCGATTATAGTTACCGAAGGCGTTGGCGGTGTGTCCGCTTCTATCGGTACAGCCACCAACCATGCATTCAGAATTAATACCAACGGGCAAGGCAGGTTATCGGTCTACCCTGCCGGTGAAGTAGTGATAGGAAGCAATCTTGTAGGCGCTATCGGCAAACTCACGGTACAAACAACCAATAACACTTATGGTATCTCACATTTAGGGGAGGGCGGCAATATCTTCGCCACCTACATGGGCGGCACGTCAGCGGGTATCGGTACCTTTTCACACACCAACATGCGGATTTTCAGCAATGGTATCTCCCGTATTTTGATCGCGGAAGCAACCGGCAACGTAGGCATCGGTACGGATAATCCTACTTATAAATTATCTGTGGTCGGAAATATACGTGCCACAGAAGTGGTTGTGGAAACAGGTTGGGCGGACTACGTTTTTGATAAAAAATATAAGCTGCGGCCATTGTCGGAAGTAGAGCAATTCATTCACCAGAATAACCACCTGCCTAATATCCCTTCTTCCGGCGAAGTGCAGGAGCATGGACTTTTACTGGGCAACACGCAAAAATTAATGATGGAAAAGATCGAAGAACTCACACTCTACATGATCGGGGCCAATAAAAAAATAGAAGCATTGGAGGAAGCCATTAGAATGAAAGAATAGCAGCGCTTCATTCATCACTAAAGATTTTTATCAATGACAAATAAAATATACCTGGCAGGCATCGCACTACTCCTCTTCATAACAGGAGCGTATGCCCAAAAGGATACACTAACCGGAAATAAGTACCTGCTCAGGATCGCCACACCGTTTAGTAATGCCAACCGGCTCACCATAAGGCCAGACACGACCATCGATCCATTAACATTTTTCTCAACACAAAAAAAGGCCCTGGACCTGGGCACAGATGATGATATGCGGCTCTACCAGGCAAACAGCGACAAAACAGGCCTTATACATTACCGTTACCAACAGTATTACAAGGGCTACAAAATAATTTATGGCGAGTTTTTATTACACGCAACACCCGGTAAACTCATCAGGGGTAACGGGAAAATGATAAGGGGATTAAATAAAAGACCTTCCATTAATATTTCCAAACAAAAGGCTTTACAAAACGCACTGCAATTATTTCCGGCAGCTAAATACGCGTGGGAAATACCTCAGTTGGAAAATAATTACAAAGATATTCACCATGATACAAGTGCTACCTATTATCCCACAGGTGAAATAGTATGGATATCCAAAGATGACGACAGTGGACAGCAGGATCCTGCCAGTTATGAACTGGCATACCTGTTTGATATCTATACCGCTTCGCTGGATGGCAAGAGGTTTTTTATCAGTGTGGCAAATGGCAAGTTGATAAAATCATTTCCACTGGTATATAATTGTACCGGGACGGCGGTGACTACTAATTTTAATGGCTTCCAGGGCTTTTCAACCAGGGAGATACCCGGCTCAGGACCCGCATCCTTTAACCTTTGGAACGATTGCCAGGCCGCATTTATTCATACCCGTAACTGGAACACCGACCTGGCAAAAGCGACTGATTTTACATCCGCTCTAAACAATAACTGGAATGCATTGGCTTCTGCCGCCACCAGCCATTGGGCAATTGAAAGAACGTACGATTTTTACCTGAGTATTTTTGAGCGTAAAGGGTGGAATAATGCTGACGGTGGTATTAATATTTATCAGAACGCACTTTTTCCCTGTACCATTCCTCCATCTCCCCCACCCTGTCCGTATCCAAATAATGCCAGCTTTGGGAATGGTACCATGCTGGTAGGAAACGCTGGAACAGCCAGCACGATCGATGATTTTAATGCCCTGGATATCATTGCCCACGAGTTTACGCATGGCGTAACTGAAACTTCCGCTAACCTCGTTTACAGCAAAGAACCCGGCGCTTTGAACGAATCGTTTTCAGATATACTGGGTGTTAGCTGCTATGCCTGGTTCAATGGCCTTAATGCCAACAAATGGCTGCTCGGCTTTGACAGGAAAAATCCAAATAATACCTCACAGAGTTTGTACATCCGTAATATGGCTAACCCGGGTGACAGGGGCGATCCGGACACTTATCTTTCTGACCCGAAATGGATATCAACCACCACTGTAAACCCGGGTAATGATAGCTGGGGCGTGCATACCAATAGTGGCGTGCAAAATTTCATGTACTATTTGTTGGTAAGTGGTGGCACCGGCACCAATGACAATGGCACCCCGTATTCTTTGATCGGCATCGGCATTTCAGCTGCAAGAGAAATTGCTTACCGCGCTTTGACCAATTACCTTACTGCCACTTCAACTTTTGCTGACGCGAGAGAGGCATGGGTACTTTCCGCAGAAGACCTCTACGGCTTATGCTCCCTGCAGGCAATAGAAACCGGCAAGGCCTGGGATGCAGTAGGACTGCCACCGCCTTCTCTCGGTATTACGGCGCACATTTGTGGTGACTATGGTATTACTTTGTATTCCGTCGTGCGGCCTGATATTTATTCTCTGTCGCCTGATAATTGTAACATGAGAATATTTCCATCAAGCCTGGTAGAATTTGGTTCGGATAAAGTTATTCTCAATCCTGGTTTTCATGCCTTGCCAGGGAGCCATTTCCGGGCATATGTGAGCGATTGCAGGTATGCTGCACATTATTAAATAAGTACAATTAAACAAACCAAAAATATGAAAAGAAACAAATTCCTCCTGTCATTCTTAACCGCTATTATCAGCCCGGTGGCTGGCTGGTCACGTACCGAAAAAAAATCTGACAGGGCAGGCAAAGGGTTTAAAATAGCTGCGGGCGAAGGGCGCATACACGGCCATATTCAATTGAAAGGCGTTAATAAGAATGTACTGGACGTAAAAATATCCGGTGCGGATACGGACGGCGACCTGGCTATATTTGAACAAACCAGTTTATCGCAGGGAAAAGGTACGCCTCTGCATATCCATCCACTACAGGATGAAATATTTTTCGTGCAGGAAGGTGAATATTATTTCCAGGTCGGAGAAGACAAATACCGCCTTAGCAAAGGTGACAATATATTTCTGCCGAGAAAAGTACCACACGCCTGGACACAGGTGAGTGAAAAAGGTAAGATGACCGTTATCCTTCAGCCCGCAGGAAAACTGGAATCATTTTTTGTAACCATGGCCGCATTGGATCATGAGCCGTCAAAAGATGAAATAACAAAAATTTTCTCAGACAATGAAATGCAGGTAGTCGGGCCACCTTTAAAAATTGAATAACAGCACTTTGTTATAAATGGAAGCGACTGGCCACCGGCCATAAAGTCGTTCCGCATTTGCCCCCTGCCAAATCCATAAACTTCTGGTAACTTTAAACATGTGCTCTTACCGCATTATTATATTATTTGCCCTTGGCTTATTTATAGTGAAGGGAACAAATGCGCAACAAAGTTTCGATTATCCTTTCCGGCACATCGGCCAGCCTGACGGACTGCTGCACAATGAAGTGCTTTCTGTTGCTCAGGATAGAAAAGGCTTTATATGGATCGCCACCCGTAGCGGCCTGCAGCGTTATGACGGGTCCGCATTCATTTATTACCCGGACATGCTGAGCAACCCGCTCGAAGGGATCAATTTCGGCGCTGAGATCCATGCGGACAAGATCAATAACCGTTTATGGCTTACCAATCTTATCAAGCTCGAAAAACTGGAACTGGGAAACTACCATTTTACCATGTATGATCCGGATAAGCTATTAAATGACAGCTCTTTTGTTTTTGATACTTACAGGGATGAAAAGAATTTAACCTGGCTGCTTGGCAAAAATGCCGTCTATTACCAGGATAGTCTCACCAAAAAAAAATCACTCTACCGGTTTAATATCATTCCGGCCAATGTTCACCAAACTTCATTTATTGTAACAGATAGTTTAACTAATGTTACCTGGGTAACACCCGGATCCGGCTTACTTCTTTTTGATAAAAAAAGTGGCGCCGTATATTCACACAATTATAATCCCCTCAATCATCCATTGCTAAATTTATCGATGTCTGCAAAGGGGGAAATAGCCACAAGAAGCGTGATGATAGACAGCAGGCGAAATATTTGGCTAACCACCTGGGGCAACGAGTTGTACAGGTTTGACCAGGAAACAAAAAAAATCAGCACTTACTTTTTAACTGCAATTAAAGAAAAGGAACAAGCCTCCGGGGCGCCTGCTGTAACGCCATTGGTTAATTGCATTTTGGAAGATGACCACCACACGATATGGGTTGGTACAGAGCATACGGGCCTGTTGCGGTACAACCCGGTAAAGGACAATTTTGACTACTGCATTGCCCAGGAAAAAAACAGGGAAGGCATCAGGTATGATTATAAAATATTCAGTCTCTTCCAGGATAAGGAACAAAATATATGGGTGGGAACGGATAAAGGGATCAACATTTTTAATCCTTACCGTCAATATTTTAAATTTATACGCCACCAGGAAAACAACCGGCTTTCCATCAATAAAAATGAGATTATAAGTTTCATACAGATCACAACAGGTGATATTTTTATCGGTACCTGGGGAGGCGGTATCGCCGTGTATGACAGCAATTTCAGTTTTAAAAAAAATATATATTTTGATGGGCCACCGGACGTTAATAAAGTATGGTCAGTTGTTCAGGCAGATGAAGAAAATGTATGGATAGGCTGTCAGCATGGCTACTTCATAGTGTACAATTTCATCACCGGCAAAAGCCAAACTTATCAAAATGCGGGCATGGAAGCCTCTACTATACGCTGTATGCGAAAAGACAATCGCGGCAATATATTGTTTGGACTCCACAATGGAAAGATTGCCAAATGGGATAAAAAAATGAACCAGTTTTTTTATTATCAAAATGATAATGTAAAAAAAATGGCACCGGTGGCAGACATACTTATTGACGGATCAAAGCATTGCTGGGTAAGTACAGATGCTGGTTTTAAGGAATTCGATCTCGGTAAAATGGTGTACACCAATACCTGGCTACCTGAAAAAGAAAATGCGAAAAGTATATCGGGAAAAACCTGCCAGGGAATTGAATTCTACAATGACAGCACCCTGCTTATCGGAACCGTTAACGGGGGCCTTAATTTTTTTAATAAAAAAACAGGCACATTTTCACATGTAGGCATCGCTGACGGATTGCCCTCCAATACTATTTTTGCCATCAAAAAAGATACGGCCGGTTTTATATGGTTCACTACAGACTATGGTCTTTACAAATTTAATCCCGCTGATAAAAAAATTATTCCTTACAGCATGGAACCCGGGCTTGTCAGCTCATCCTTTTTATCAAATAAATTTTACCCGCTAAAGGATGGGCGGTGGCTCACCTTCACACTTGCTGAAGCAATCAGTTTTTTCCCCAGCAAATCTCCCGGCTATGTCGATGACCCTCAGTTAAAAATAGAGATAACGGGCTTCCTGCTTTATAATAAGCCCCTGGCAATCGATTCGTTGCTCAATGTAAATAAACCGTTAAGGCTGACCTATAACGAGAATTTTTTTACAATTGAATTCGCCGCGCTAAATTTTTTGAGCCTGCACCAGACGAATTATTATTACCGCCTCAACGGTGTTGATAAAGATTGGGTAAACGGTGGTAATAAAAGGTTTGCCAATTATACCGGCCTTCAGCCAGGCAAATATTTTTTTGAAGTAAAAGCGGAAAATGGAAATGGTGGTGGGCAGATCACTTCATTTATAATTATTATTTCTCCACCTTTCTGGCAAACCTGGTGGTTTATTTCACTCGCAGTTTTCTGGAGCCTTGCGCTTATCTATTTTTTTATAAAAGAGCGTGAAAAAAGTATAAAAACAATCGCGGCTGAAAAATTAAAAGTGCAGCAGTTGAGCGCTGAACAATACAAAAGCAAATTGGAACTGGAGCAGATCACCAATTATTTTGCTTCGTCCCTGATCGATAAAAATAAAGTAGATGATGTTTTATGGGATGTAGCTAAAAACCTTATCGGCCGTCTTGGCTTTGTTGATTGCATGATCTACTTATGGAATGAGGATAAAACCAAAATGATTCAGATGGCGGGTTTTGGTCCCAAAGGATCGATAGAAGAGATCCATGACCGGCCATTCGATGTCCTGCCGGGACAGGGTGTAGTTGGTTATGTGATAGAAAAAAAAGAACCGGTGCTGATACCTGATACTTCAAAAGACAGTCGTTACCGGACCGATGAAATGGAAAGATTGAGTGAAATAACCGTTCCGATAATTTACAACAATGAGCTGATCGGCGTGATAGACAGTGAACACAACGAAAAGAATTTTTACACCATTCAGCACTTGCAGATATTAAGCACCATCGCGACTTTAATGGCGACAAAAATAAAATCAATTGAAGCTGATCAATTACTGCAGCAAACCCAGATCGAAATGTACAGCATCAATGAACAATTATCTAAAGCAAGGCTGGAAGCATTAAGGGCGCAGATGAACCCGCATTTTATCTTTAATTGTCTTACTTCCATTGATAACCTGATCCAGATGGATGAAAAAGAAAAAGCTACTTTGTACCTTTCAAAATTCGCCCGGCTGATCAGGTCTATCCTGGAAAATTCCATTAACAATACAGTGCCCTGCTGGAAGGATATGGAGACATTGCAACTATACCTGGAACTGGAATCCTTGCGGTTCGACAATAAATTTTCATACCAGGTTGCAATAGCAGATGAAATATTAAATGGTGATTACAAAGTACCGCCGCTGGTAATACAGCCTTTTGTGGAAAATGCAATTCACCATGGCCTGTTAAATAAAATAGAAGGAGAAAAGAACCTGCTTATCCATGTTTCAGTCATCAACAATCAAATTCATTACCTCATTGAAGACAACGGTGTGGGCAGAGTAAAGGCAAATGCCTACAAGCAACTAAACAAGCCATCGCACCAGTCGATGGGTATGCAGATCACGACTGACCGCATTAACTTATTCAATCAAAATAAAAATGGTTATGTAATGATCACCGACCTGGTGAATGAATTGCAGGAACCCTGCGGCACTAAAGTAGCAATCGAATTAATTAATCAATCATAACAATCCACCATGCTCACTGCAATTATAATTGATGATGAAGCAAATAGTCGTAACGCACTGCGACAAAAGCTAAATAACCATTGTGCCAACGTCAACGTTATAGCAGAATGTGAAAATGGAGAAGAGGGCATTAAAAGTATTGAAGAAAAAAAACCGGACGTCGTTTTTTTAGATGTCGAGATGCCGCGTATGAACGGCTTTACCATGTTGCAGCAATTGAAGGACAAAAATTTTGAAGTGGTCTTTATAACAGCGTACGATCACTACGCGATCAAAGCTATTAAATTTAGTGCCCTGGATTACCTGGTAAAGCCGGTAGAAGTAGAAGAGCTAAAAATCGCTGTTGAAAAAGTAACACAGAAGCGAAACCATCCTGCCGTAAATAACCGGGTTGAATTATTATTGCAAAATTTCCTCGATGAAAAAACAGCGCACCAGCGCATCGCGATCGCATCGATGGACGGACTGCAATTTGTGCCGACCAATGAGATCATCTACCTTGAAGCAAATAGTAATTACACCAACTTTTTTCTTACCGCCAATCGAAAAATTACCGCTACTAAAACCCTCAAGGATTTTGAGGAACTGTTACCTGCTACTATATTTATCCGCATCCACCATTCCTACCTCATCAATAAAAATTGTGTTGAAAAATACATAAAGGGCGAAGGTGGGCAGGTAGTAATGAAGAATGGTATAACGCTGGATGTTGCCCGCAGAAAAAAAGAGGAATTCATCAAAGCGATCGGTTATTAAACTTTTCACTTCCATATAGTGTCAGCTTAAAATGTTAAAACAAAAAATCCCGATTATGAATCGGGATAATTAAGTTGGAATGCTTTTAAAAAACCTGGTACATTATAGTTTTTCAAATCATAGGCTGAATATAAAAGCGGGGGTTCATGTAGCTGGTTTCCTCTCTTTATATTATTTCGATAACAAAGTTATATCGCTATTGAGTTTTTCATATACCTGAATCAGACAGATAACTAACCGAAAACGTCATATTACTCTTGTTGCTCATAGATTGTTAAACATCACTGGGTAAAATGTTGAACTCTTTCTTAAAAGCTACCGTAAAATTACTAAGGTTTTGAAAGCCCAGTTTATGACCCACTTCCTTGATCGTGAAAAGTTTTGTGTTCAGCAGGTATTTAGCCTTTAACATCCTGCTTTTTTGATAGTATCCATAGGGGCTGTAGCCATATGTTTTCTTAAAAAGAGTTTTTAATTTTGTCTGGCTCATCATCGAGATCCTGGCGAGTTCCGGCATCGAAGGAGGTAGTTTGGAAAAATCATTGACCAACGCAAATTCGACAGTCATAAGTTGCTGGATCTCTTTGTTATCTATTTTTTTTCTTTTCGGAAACAAATATATTTTACTGTACAACCTTGTAAAAAAACGTTCAATCAGCAACATGATCCTGTTTTGAATGATCACATTGCTCATGGGGTTGCGCCTTTCATTTTCATCCAGAGTTTCATTCAGCAGTTGCCTGTATTCCGCATCCAGCGGCTCCAGGTTAAAACTGGCTGTCTTCAGGCTAATGTATTTTTTTATAACTTTATCAGGCAGTTGAATGCCCAGCCACATTTCCATCCAGTCTTTACAAAGAAGAATATTGATCCCTCTTGCTTTAGTGCCATTTCTTCTTACATAACCAAATTCAAAAACTGAGCTGGTAAGCAGGGCGGCCGACCGCAGGTGTGCATCCTCTGAAATAAAATCATTGTCAATGTTCACGGTAATGTTTGCAACAATATGTATCTCTTCAAAACAAAGGGTATAACATTCCCCGATTGCTTTTTCCCTAGCCAGCAATATATCCCGGTTGATGGTATAATCAAAAAGTATCACCTGCAGGTTATTAGGTAGCACGGCTACTTTCAAATAACCCTTCCCATAATTTTCCGGCAGGTTTAATATTCCCTCCTCATCGATGGAGGTATCCATGGCCTGTGCATAGCTGGCCACTATAGCCTTATAATCTACATCATTATTGTACACAAAAGAGAACATACATTAACAGTCATACCAGTTTAGCCCCGGTTGCGGTAATAAAACCAAACGAAAATTATTGCTTTGCAAGATCACCCGGGGAAAAGATATATTGTTTCTTAAAAGCGCTGATAAAATTGGACGTATTCTGATACCCGATCGCTTCAGCAACTGCGTTTACACTAAACCGGTCATTAACCAGTAATTCCCTGGCTTTTTGCATCCTGAGCTTTTGGTAATATGCATAAATACTATCCCCGTACAACCCTTTAAATTTCTTTTTTAACTGGGTACTGCTCATCGACACCAGGCGACAAAATTCATCGATCGTTGGCGGCAATTTACTAAAATCGCTTACCAGTATATCTTTTACCTGGATCAGTTTATTTACCTCCCATTCCGTTAGTTTGAATTCGCCTTTGAGCAAATCAATTTTTTTATACAAACTTGTGAAAAAGCGTTCCATCAAAAGTGTTACCCGGTTCTGAAGAAATATATTCTGAAAAGTATCCGTTTTGTGAACGCTCCATAAACTATCCATTAGTTTAATGTATTCCGCATCCAGTTTTTCAATATCAAAACTTTCTGTTTTCAGGGATAAATATTTTTGTAAAACTTCTGTGTCGCTATTTAGTCCGAGATACTTTTTCAACCAATGCTCATTGAACAATATTTTCACTGATTTTATATGCAGGTTGGCCGGGATCTCTTCCGCTGTATCAAAAATATTACTGGTAAGCCTTGCTACCGCATGACGGGTATTTGATTTCTGTAATATTTCTTTGTCCACTATAAATTTAGCAGTGTCAGTAATATACACATCATCAAAATGTAAAATAAAAAACCGGTTGGATGAATGGTTTCTTGTCAGTACCATTTTCTGATTAAAAGAAGCGTCTGCCAGCATAACCTGCAGTTCATCGAAAAGGCCCAATACTTTGATAATGCCATTACCGGCGGGAGGGTTTAGCAACAAAAAGTCATCCCCGTAAAATGGAAGGCGCAGTGCGGCAGCCAGGTCACGGAGCAGTATTTTATAGTCGCTATGATTGATATTAAATACAATCATGATGAAAAATAAAAACTGATCTTATTTGAATTGCTGATTTAAAGGTATCTCACGGGATTGCGCCTGGCATTCAGTATATATCGCTTAATATTCATCCAGAATGCAATGAACAGGTATATGATCACAGGAGAACCCATTGTGATAAAAGATATGTAAATAAAATTTTTCCTGATAATAGAAGTCGCGATCCCAAGGCGCTCGCCTATCGCAGTGCAAACACCGAATACATGCCATTCGATAAAATGCTTGAACTTTTTCATAATGCTAATTTACAGGTAATTAATGATTTTTTGAATTTATAAAATCGCATTTTCCTGAAAAGCGTAGTTGATTTTTTGTAAATTTGCACAAAATCAATTGGAAAACATGAAAATTTGCAAATCTGAAATTGAACCAACCGGGTCTTTCGCTGCAAATTTATCCTTTTTTATTTTCAAATTGACCCATTTCCTAATTTTCAAATTGACATTATGGCCTTCGACATTGACATGATCAAAAAGGTGTACGAACTTTTTGGCAGCCGTACTGAATCGGCCCGTAAAGCTGTGGGAAAACCTTTAACACTTACGGAAAAAATATTGTATGCGCACCTTTGGCAGGGAGAAGCAACTACCGCTTACGAAAGAGGAAAAAGCTATGTTGACTTTGCCCCGGACCGTGTAGCCATGCAGGATGCAACGGCGCAAATGGCCTTGCTGCAATTCATGCAAAGCGGCAGAACCAAGGTGGCCGTGCCAAGTACGGTACATTGTGATCATTTGATAGAAGCGAAGATCAATAGTAAAACGGACCTGGACAGGGCAGTGCATGAAAGTAGTGAAGTATATGATTTCCTTGCCTCCGTTAGCAATAAATATGGGATCGGATTTTGGAAACCCGGTGCAGGTATCATTCACCAGGTGGTGCTGGAAAACTATGCTTTTCCTGGCGGGATGATGATCGGTACAGACAGTCACACTGTAAACGCCGGTGGCCTCGGTATGATCGCGATCGGCGTAGGCGGTGCGGATGCCTGCGATGTAATGGCTGGGCTTGCCTGGGAACTGAAAATGCCTAAACTGATCGGCGTAAAATTAACGGGTAAATTAAGCGGTTGGGCAGCGCCTAAAGATGTAATATTAAAAGTAGCAGGTGTACTTACCGTAAAAGGTGGCACCGGCGCGGTAGTTGAATATTTTGGTGAAGGTGCAACCAATATGAGTTGTACAGGCAAGGGAACCATTTGTAACATGGGTGCGGAGATTGGCGCCACTACTTCTACTTTTGGGTATGATGCAAGCATGAGCCGTTATTTAAAGGCAACCGGCCGTGAAGAGATTGCAACCGCAGCAGATGCGATAGCTGAACATTTAACAGGTGATGCAGAAGTTTATGCCAACCCTGAATTATATTTTGACCAGGTAATTGAGATCGACCTCAATACACTGGAACCACATTTGAACGGACCTTTTACACCTGACCTGGCGACGCCTATTTCTGAGATGAAAGCTGCCGCTGCCGCAAATGGCTGGCCAACGAAAATTGAAGTGGGATTGATCGGAAGCTGTACCAATTCTTCGTATGAAGATATCAGCAGGTCGGTAAGTCTCGCCCGGCAGGTTACCGAGAAAGGATTGAAATTGCAATCTGAATTTACGATCACCCCAGGTAGTGAACTGGTTCGGTTTACAATTGAAAGAGATGGATTCTTAGGCGTATTTGATAAAATTGGTGCCACCGTTTTTGCCAATGCCTGCGGTCCCTGTATCGGCATGTGGGCAAGGGTAGGCGCGGAAAAAGCGGAGAAGAATACCATTGTCCACTCCTTTAACAGGAACTTCGCAAAACGCGCAGATGGTAATCCAAATACTTTTGCTTTTGTGGGCAGCCCGGAGATCGTAACAGCGATGGCCATTGCAGGCGACCTGTCATTTAATCCGTTAACGGATTTTCTTACCAATGATAAAGGAGAACAGGTAATGCTGGATGCGCCTACCGGTTTTGAGTTACCACCTCATGGTTTTGACGCAGATGATCCTGGCTACCAGGCACCTGCGGAAGATGGGAGTAATGTAGAAGTGTTGGTATCTCCAGATAGCAAGCGCTTACAAATACTGGATCCTTTCGCAGCATGGGAAGGTACCGACCTGAACGGCTTAAAATTATTGATCAAGGCTAAGGGAAAATGTACCACGGACCATATCAGTATGGCAGGCCCATGGCTTAAATTCCGCGGGCACCTGGATAATATCAGTAACAATATGCTGATCGGTGCACTTAATTTTTTCAATGAAAAGACCGACCTGGTAAAAAATCAACTGACCGGCGTGTATGGAACTGTTCCGAATACGCAACGGGCCTACAAGGCAGCAGGTATCGGCACGATCGTGGTAGGTGACGAAAATTACGGAGAAGGTTCTTCCCGGGAACATGCCGCCATGGAGCCCCGTCATTTGGGCGTACGGGCGGTGTTGGTAAAATCTTTTGCCCGTATACACGAAACCAATTTAAAGAAACAGGGAATGCTGGCGCTGACCTTTGTCAATAAAGAAGATTACGATAAAATTCTGGAAAACGACACCATTGACATTGAAGGGTTGCTGGGTTTTGAGCCCAACAAATCTTTGCAACTGGTACTCAACCATGCTGACGGCAGTAGTGAGACCATCCAGGTAAACCATACATACAACGAACAACAAATAGAGTGGTTCAAAGCAGGCGGAGCGCTGAATATCATCAGGCGCGAGTTTGCTGAGAGCCAGTAGAAATGTAAATTATCTTTAAAAGGCGGGATCCGATATTGGATCCCGCCTTTTTTATATGGTATCCGGTCGTGCTTAAAACGGTCTGACGGTCTCAGTCTGACCG
>JBDSLD010000129.1:0-4457 GCA_039916545.1 Ferruginibacter sp. | reverse complement strand
AATAGGGATAAAGCGGGTTGAAGCTGGCGCCAGGTACTCCACTGATATCCTGTTGGCCGGTAATACCCCAGCTTCCACGAATTTTTAATTCGCTTACTGTGTTGGTGTTGGCAAAAAAGTCATCCTTCAATTTCCATGCAGCTGAAACAGCGGGAAAATAACCTACACGGGTAGAAGGGGAAAATTTTGAACTTGCATCTCTCCTCACCGATGCAGTTAAGAAGTATTTACTATTATAAGAATAGTTAATGCGGCCCAGGTAAGATTCCAGGCGATACTCTGGTTTATCGGTTGCAAAAGCAGGAATGCTGTTTTGTATTACCACCTTGTTTTGACCATAAGCGGCATAGTTATATACGTTGGTTGTAAAATCCTGGTAGCCATGAAGCGCCAGTACATCCACTTTACTTTTAATACTCTTTAAGTCTTTTGAATAAAACAGCGAAAACTCATACAATTCGTTCTGCTTTCCTTGTTTATAATATGAATACCTGCCGGCAGTATGATAATCAGTAGCCATAATAGAATCCCGGTTATCATTACCGCTTCCATTGGCTTTATCCAATCCAATATTTGCCTGTAAATGGAGGTCAGGGAAGAAATGAAGTTTGTAATCCAACTGTACATTACCGATGATCCTGTTTGCAGTTGATGTATTGTGCCTCAACTCAAGTAAAGCGAGAGGATTACGTGTTGCAAGGTCCATCGGTTCAAAAGGCGCAGATGGTTGGAGCCATTCAAAATATCCGCCCCATCTTCCACCGTGCGATGCATCATACACCGGCTGCGTAGGGTCAAAAGCCGTTGCCGACCCAACAGCGTCCTTGTTGGCGAAGCGATTTTTAGTATAAGCATATTTTACATTCAGGTTTACTGAAAGATGATCGTCTAAAAACTTGGGAGACAGGTTCAGGGAACTGGAATACCGGTTGAAGTGATCGGTTTTTAAAATTCCATCCTGGTTTAAAAAACCGCCGGAAATGCGGAAAGGGATATTCCCGATAGCGCCGCTTGCACTCAGGTTATTGTCATTGCCTATGGCAGATTGATATATTTCATCCTGCCAATCCGTGTTAGCAGTACCAAGCAGGTTTTTATAGGTGTTGTTGCCAGTCGCGGCAGCATCAGCAGTTACGATCGTTCTTACCTGGTCTGCAGTGAGTACGTTTACTTTTTTAGCCACCATACCAGCAGACAGTTGTGTATTAAAGTTGAATCTTACTTTCCCTTTCGTGCCTTTTTTTGTAGTGATGATAATTACACCATTAGAAGCCCGTGAACCATACAAAGCAGTAGCAGAGGCATCTTTCAATACACTCATAGACTCGATATCATTTGGGTTTATAGTATTTAGCAGGTTAGCCGAACCAGGAAGGTTATTGTTATCAACCGGTACACCATCAATAACGATCAAAGGATCATTGCTTGCACTGATAGAAGCGCCACCACGGATACGGATCGTACTTCCACCTCCTGCAGCACCGCCACCGGTTGTAATTTGTAACCCGGGAACTTTTCCCTGGAGTAATTGTTCCGAAGAAGCAATAGCTCCTTTTTGGAAATCTTTCGACGTAACAGAAGTTATAGAACCGGTGAGGTCGCTTCTCTTGCGGGTGCCATAAGCTACTACTACTACTTCATTCAGGTCTTTACCACTTGAAACAAGGCTCACCGTTATCGGCTGGCCTAAAATCGGTTCCTCCCTACTCCCGAACCCAATTGAAGTAAATACCAGAGTACCCGTTGGAGTTGGTGAAGTGATCTTAAAGCTACCGTCGGCAAGGGTTTGTGTAGACTTCGTAGTGCCTTTTACCAAAACAGTTACTCCTTGTACCGGCGCACCGTCCCTTGAATCAGTAACCTTTCCGGTAACTACGTTTTGCGCTTTTACTGCAACGGATAGTAGCAATACCGCAAGTGTTTGCATAAGAATTCTGCAAAGCTTTTGCATGCTCTTTTTCATTCTGTGTAATTTTTCTTTAATGGCTGGGGAAATACTGTCGAAAATGTTGAGGTATGAAAGACTTTTTACAGTTGGAAAGGTGAAGGTCTTTTTATGGCAGGCATTTTCGTTATCATTTCATATAGCAACCATTATCGTGTGTGAAATAAGGTTTTAAAAAAATGTGTATTTTTTACGCAAATAAATGTGTAATAATTACACAATATAGGACGATTTTTTGACTTTCAAAATATTTGTTAGAAAAAATTAATGGAAAACAAACCTGACCTTCAACAAACATTTTTGAGCAACAATTACCAGAAAGGAAGACATTCATCCGCAGCCTTTCGCTGCGTACAATGATGCGATAACAAACGCTTTTTTTGCTTAGAAGTCAATCCCTACCCACTTTTTCTTCCTTTTCTCGTATTTCTCGAAATTAAATTTATATAGCTTCCCGGGGCGATGCGGCACATCCTGTTCCATTTCATTTAGGTCAACTAAAAAGTCCATAGAAAAGAATTTTTTTCTGAAATTCCTCCTATCCATTTTTATATCCAGTATTGCTTCATATAAGTTCTGTAAATCTCTTAGTGAGAATTTTTTCGGTAACAAATTAAAACCAAGCGGATGCTCCTGAACCCTTTTCTGCAACTGCTGTAAACAGGTGTCAAATATTTGCTGGTGATCAAAAGCCAGGTCTGTTACATTTTTAATATCATGCCAGTGCAATTCATTATCAAGGATGTTCAACTTATGGTGTTGCACATTAATGAGCGAGCAATATGCCACTGTAACAACCCGCCCCGCAGGATGACGGTTTACTGTACCAAAAGTGCTCACCTGCTCAAGATACACATCACTTAAACCGGTCCGTTGTTTTAATATCCTGTATGCTGCCTGGTCAAGGTCTTCATTAGGAAATACCAGGTCGCCAAGCAAAGACCATTTGCCTGTGTACTTTTTCAAATCGCTTCTAATAAGTAACACCTTTAATTTGGCCTCATCAAATCCAAATATGATGCAGTCTACAGATAAGGCTATCCTATTACTATTTTCAACCTCGGTTTGAATTACCTGCAGCGTTTTTATATTTTTTGCTGGTATTGTTTTTTGTCCTGTTATCATCTTGGCTAATCGTTTAGTCGTTTATAATTCTAAGGTAGCCTGAGCACCTTACCTGCAACAATAGTAAACTTATTTCCAGGTCCGAGAATGAGCGGGGTATCCAAAATACATGCGCCGCCTGATTGTGCATTGATAAGGATCTCGGCACCAGCAGGTAGCGGTGTAGGTGGAATGGAATTGTACATCCAATTGGTTGCATTACTCCAATTACCATTTCCAATAAATGTATACACATTGAAAGGCTGGTAAAGATAAACATGGTATTCGCCCGGCTGAAGTGTAATAGTTTGGTCAGCAGCTGCAAGGTTAAAAGTATTACCTGTTGCACCACTGATTCCCCCGCCATTTCCATTACTGAGGTAATTAAACCAGTCGCCAGTCGTTTGAAAAGTTACTATACGTGTTTGAGCAATTACATCGAAATTAGCAATTACGGTTACCTGCATACCGCCGGCTACCGGATCCCCTATTTGAAAACGTTTGAACAATCCGCCATTATCATAAAAATCGTAGGTAAAGGCATTATTGTTGAAAACTGCAGGGTTAGAAATCCGCAGGTTGATCAGCTTCGAATAGGCATCAAACAATTTCAACCGGTTAGGATCAGCCATATATTCCCAATGGGGAGGTTTTGCATTGGTTCTGCCCCCATTTGAATTAATCGAGAGGTCATATCCCCGCTCACCGAATTGCCATAACATTTTAGGGCCGGGTACAGTAAAGAAAAGTGCTGCAGCAGCAGCTTCTCTTTCCAATGCAGTCGGAAGGTTTTTAACATCATACCCGTTAGCGCTATTACCGTATTGCAAATTCTTATACATCAATCGCTCCTCATCATGGCTTTCCATATATCCTACCTCAGCAGGTATGGAGAGTTGCTCCTGGCCACTTTTATAAACCACTTTAGAAAAATCAGAGTTACTGGCGTATCCCATGGTGCTTTGATTATAAGCATCAGTGTTTTTCCCCCATACCATAAACCCGCGGCGTACATACTCCTGTTCCTCGGAACGAAAGTTACCCAGGAACTCAAGGATCATGTAGGTTCCAGGAAACTTAGGGATAATGGAATCATAATACCGCAATAAATTATCAACGCGGCTTTGATCATAATTTTCAACAGTGACATCATTGGAAGGGGTTTGGGTAAAACCTTTTGCCAGATCAAAACGATACCCATCTATTTTATATTCTTTCAACCAAAATTCCAAGGCCCTTGACACCCAATACTGCGTAGCGGCGGTAGTGTGGTTGAGATCGTCAAAAACACTGTAGGGATGTGGAGCAAAAGGATTTAGCCAGGGATTATTTGCTGCGGGCCGGTTATTTGTTGCATCCCAATACAGTTTGCCTTCAGGTGCATTATACGCATCCAATTGATTAAATA
>JBDSLD010000128.1:0-5816 GCA_039916545.1 Ferruginibacter sp. | reverse complement strand
ACTGGCTAAAATACTGCTCAACTTTTCGTTGGGTATCGAAACCAGGTTTTAACTGGAAACCGCCATCATTCCAAAAAAGAAAATTTTCTTTTACATAAAAAGCTTCCCGCCCGAATTTTTCATTTACTACATGATCGGGCATGTAGGGCCTGCAGTAACGGTGAGGCTGAAACGAAATGGCCTGCTGGTACAATTCATTGATGTGAATGGGAATGGCCGGTACAAATTTGCCCATTATACCTTCCACTGCGTTTAAAGGAATGCTCCAGATACGAAAAAATCCAAGTATGTGATCGATCCGGAAAGCATCAAAATATTCGCTCATCTGTTCAAACCGGCGGCGCCACCACGAAAAGCCATCCTCCTGCATTTTTTTCCAGTTATAAGTAGGGAAACCCCAGTTTTGCCCTTTGATCGCAAAGTCATCCGGTGGTGCGCCTGCCTGCGCATTCATATTATACAATTGCGGCTCCATCCAGGCATCACAGCCGTACCTGTAAATCCCGATAGGCAGATCGCCTTTTACCACGATTCCATTTTTATGAGCATAAGCGGTCGCTTCTTTTAATTGCAAATGCAGTTGATACTGTATAAAATAATGCAGGGCGATATTGTCATAATGTTTTTGACCAGGTGAAGCGAGGTGCTGGATAGCGTCTTCATCAAACGTGCTTTGTGTCTTCCATTGGTTGTAATCGGCTGTTTTGTATTTATCCCGCAGGTAACAAAACACTGCGTAAGGCACCAGCCAATGCCGGTTCAGATCAAAAAATTCAAAATATCTGGTATCATTGAGGAATTCTTTCTTTTGCAAAATGTATAGTTCCCTTGCAACTGAAAATTTTATATGCATTACCTGTTCATAATCCACATCCGCCAGGCCATTGAGTTCTACCTGCTTTTTTCTAAGTGGTTTGATGATCGATGCATTTTTTCCGCCGGCAACTTTTTCGAGATTGAGATAGAGCGGGTGCAGTGCGAAGGCAGATATGGCCGCGTATGGATAAGAATCAAGGAAAGTATGTGTTGCAGTAGTATCGTTGATGGGCAACAGTTGGATCAATTTTAACCCGCATAGTTTTGCCCAGTCGACCAGCAGCCTTATATCAGTAAATTCGCCGGTACCAAACCCATTGGCGCTTCGCAGACTAAAAACAGGGATAGCAACTCCCGCCCCCTTCCAGTTTGGAAATGCCAATTGGGCAAACCCATCATGGATGATCGTTAGAGTAGATTTACCGCTATCGCTGTTCAATACCCTGTTCTTTCCGGATTCAAAGTTCAGGAAAGTTTTTTCCGTCGTATTGTACACGCCATATTTGTAGGCTATCGGAAAAACTTCACTTACGAGGTTGATCCTGATCGTCCACCAGTTTCCTACTCTCGAAAGACAAAGCGGGCTGCTTGTTTTCCACTCTCCCATCTGTATGCCGCTACCGCCAATGCATAACACCTCGTTCTCTTTTAGCAGCGGCGCTTTAACCTTAAATTCGTGTGTATAATTTTTGACTGATTTTGGCTTGGCCGAAGGAGTTTTCGTCTTCAATAGAACATCCTGGAATGCTTTCGTAAAAAACGCATTTTCCGTATTGCCGGCATGGTTCCAGGTATCGTATAAAACTATTTCATCCGCAGCGATCTTATCTAATTCTATTAACCGGTCATTGCCCCATTCAATAACCAGCGTGCTATCTGCTTCTTTCAGCAGGTAACGGTATTCAATGTCCGGAACATAAGTATCCGTTCCCGGTAGTTCCACCCTTCCACGCCATAATTCATCGTTAAAATATTGAAGTGAGACAGCAGCTGTAAAGTCGTCGTTTCCCAGTGCATTGCAGTTTCCGGAAACAAATAAGGCTTGTCCGAATTTTGTTGAAAAACGGATAAAGAAGTTAAGTATCATTTATGGCAAGGTTATGAAACGGCAATATAAAACCTTTGGAGCAAAATGTAAAAAATACACAATAAAATTAATTGATAATTAAATAATTGGTAAATGCTCCATTGTTTCCTCATCTTCCCGGATGGGTTGTAACGGATGAAAACATTACCAATTATTTCATTATCAATCATCAATTATGTTTCTTTTGCCCTATTTTTGTCAAAATTTTTTAGCAATGGAAACAACAAAAAAATCTACCGGCTTATATTGGATACTTTTTTTCATATCGATAGCGGCTGCTGTTTTTGTTTATAAGATCGGCGGTGGATATTGTTCAATGGTATTACCATTCAACGTTACCTTTTTTGCAAAGGCGCTGGATCTTATGTAGTAATGTTTTACTATCTATTGCTTCAGGCTATTTATTATAACTGAGAATTCTGCCGCTACAAGGGATGATCCTCCAACTAATCCCCCGTCTACATCCGGCTGGCCGAAAATATCTTTTGCATTCGTGGCCTTTACGCTGCCACCGTATAAAATAGAGATGCTATCAGCTAATTCCTGGCTGTACTTTGCTGCTAATACATTACGGATATGGGCGTGCATTTCCTGTGCTTGCAGACTGGTAGCTGTTTTCCCGGTACCGATTGCCCAGATGGGTTCATAAGCAATAACAAAACCTGTTAAATGCTCTTCCGTTAAATGAAACAGGCTTTCTTTCAACTGGTTTTCTACATATTCATTTTGTGCACCTGCTTCGCGGATCTCCAAAGCTTCGCCACAGCAAAAAATAGGCTTTAATCCATATTCAAAACAGAGGCCCACTTTTTCAGCCAGCGTAGCATTTGTTTCTTTAAAATATTCCCTGCGTTCGCTATGGCCGATGATCACATATGGCACGCCAATACTTTTAATCATTTCCGCGCTTACTTCGCCGGTATAGGCACCCGATGCTTTATTAGAGCAATTTTGTGCTGCTGTCAAAACATTTTGCTTGCCAGCTATTTTACTCTTGATATTGACCAGGTAAGGAAACGGGATACCAAAAACGGCTTCCTGGTTTTCGCTTAAGTTGATCGAACCGGATAGTATGTCACCGATCAGGGTTTCTGCCTGTTGAAGAGTTAGGTTCATCTTCCAGTTAGCCGCAGCTATTTGTTTTCTCATTTTGATTGTTTATTGTTGGATGTAAAGTTTTTTTAAGCGTTGCTTTTCGTGTTCCGTAATGATCTTTCCTTTTAATTTTTTCCAGTTGGATATATCCTGCAGTGCTTTGTCAAAGATATATTTTTCTTTTCCCCAGGTAAAATCATCAACAAATTTTGGCGGAAAATAACCTTCGAAAATATTACAGCTAACGCCCACGACTGTTCCTGTATTAAAAGAAGTATTGATTGCACACCTGCTGTAATCTCCCATTAGCAGGCCACATTTTAATCCTACCGGTACATAATCTTTTACCGCGTTGCTCCATACTTTCACATCTCCCGCCGTATTTTTTACATTTGAATTGGTAGTGCCTGCACCCAGGTTGCACCACTCCCCGATCACACTGTCACCTAAGTAGCCATCGTGTGCCTTGTTGCTATATCCAAATATAACGGAGTTTTTTATTTCACCAGCTGCATTGCAATACGGACCAATGGTGGTGGCACCATAAATTTTACTACCCATTTTCAATACCGCACCTTCGCATAAGGCAAAAGCGCCACGTATCATGCATCCTTCCTGCACCTGTGCATTTTTGCCAATATAAATAGGGCCGGAAGAAGCGTTCAGAAAGCTATGTTCAACGGTAGCGCCTGCCTCGACAAAAATATTTTCGGCACCAATTACTTTATTGGTGAATGACAATGGCTGTGAGGCTCGCCCGGAAGTAATCAATTCAAAGTCTTTCCTGAGCGCCCAGTCATTGTACTGAAATATATGCCATGGGTGACGGAGCGTTTTTACCAGGTTGGAATCACTTGTGCCTGTTTCTTCACTTCCTGCCTTGTTGATTGGATTTTCAAGTTGGCCCAGCCACTGTTTTGTTGGAATGACTCCCGCACTCAATTTTAAGGCCAGTTCATACTCGCCATCCGGATGGCCTGAAGCGAAAGCAGCCGTGTCATTGTATATTTGAAATGCCGGAAAATAAGCCCATTTCTCCCTAAGCGTTAAAATGCCGATCCGTATATCGATGGTATGCCTTGTTGCTGTGAAAGGATATAAACCTAATTGAGCGGCAGTATCATCAAGAATTATTTTCACCAGCTAAAAATACTTTAAAAAACGATTCGGTGGTGAGTTAGAGGGAAGGATTGTATCGAAAGTAGCAAGTTAGTTTCTTTGCTATTGTGATAGCCATATGGAATCGGATGAGTCACGCTATACAAGCTGTTCCGAACTTACGTCCCGGGCAGAATTTTACATTTTGCAAAAATAGCGACTGTAATCGGGTGCACGAATGTGACTTCATTAAATTCCTTATGGCCTTCCTGCAGCAGGGTTTCACGGATATAGGTTTTATGCATCAAAGCTAATGCTGTGAAAACCCCGCTGGGACATACGTGCCCTTCGAACTTAGTAGACAGCCTTTAAAATGCGTATAGGAAATATCCGAAAGTACCACTTAAATAAAAATCCCCCCGGATAACCGGAGGGACTTAAAGTATAGCCATGAAAAACAAACTTTAGTAATCTACTAATTCGCTTTCTTTTCGTAACGTTTTTTGAACTTATCGATACGTCCTGCAGTATCAACCAATACATTTTTACCAGTATAAAACGGGTGAGATGTATTTGATATTTCTAACTTGATTACAGGGTAATCTTTGCCATCTTCATGAGTAATAGTCTCATTGGAATTGGCTGTTGACCGGCTTAAAAAAGTAGTCCCGTTACTCATGTCTTTAAAAACCACGTAACGATAATTTTTTGGATGCAAATCCTTTTTCATAATAATAAAGTTTTGTGCATGGATTTTGCCATGCGATTTTTTAGACTGCAAATGTAAGGCAATTTTGATTAAATACAACAGTAAAAGCCTTGAAATCCGCAATGGGCTGAGAAATGGAATTCAATTTAAAACCTATGCTCCTGTAAAAGCAGGCAAAGGTTATCACCGCAATTGAAATAACATTAACTTTTCATATTTGTTTGCTGAAGCGCGATTCCCAAGTTCCAGCTCTTTGATGCCTGGATCACATCCTGCAGGTCATCTATCTTTTTTCCGGTCACCCTGATAATATCATCCATGATCGCCACCTGCACCTTCAGGCCGCTATCTTTTATCAATTTTACTATCTTTTTTGCGTCTTCCTGTTTGATGCCATTCCTTACAGGGACCTCCTTTTTTACTACTTTGCCGCTCTGATGAGGCTCCTTGCCAAGGTCATAGATCTCCGCGGCCAGCCCCTGTTTCATACTGCGACTGATGAGCACATCTACTATCTGGGTCAGTTTCATTTCACTGTCTGCCTCCAGGCTCACCTTAAATTCCTTTTTATTTAAGTCAATCACTACATGCGACCCTTTGAAATCAAAGCGATTGGTGATTTCTTTACTGACGGTATTGATCGCATTGTCAAGTGTTTGCAGATCTACCTTACTGGCAAAATCAAATGATGGCATAAAACAAATATTATCTATTAAATATATGCAAATATAAAAAACACAGCCCAATATTGAGCTGTGTTTATTTATTTGTCTTCGAAGGGTTTTATTCAATTAACCCGTAATCAGCGGCTAACCGAATAGTTTATGAGCGGCATTTTAGTTTTCACCCTTCACCCTGTTTTGCTCGGATCCTGCTCCGCCGGATTTCCTTTTCTGCGCACCTTTGATCGGTTTCCCAAACCTGTAACCAAAGCTCAGCGTAACAACCCTGGAATCTCTCTGCTGGCGAAAACTTGCTTCAGTCCGCTGAAAGTTAATTTCTCCGTTGGCT
>JBDSLD010000127.1:0-6610 GCA_039916545.1 Ferruginibacter sp. | reverse complement strand
AGGCCTTTTTTATTGATTTGATATTGTCGTTGTAAGCTACCCATGGCTGTTGATTGCTGGGAATGGTGGCGGTAACAATTCCAATGGTAAACTGTCCATGCGCTGAGGGCAATAGCAAGGATGTCGGCAGGGCGACGGAATCGGGTTTTGTTTTATAAAATGGGGATACCATTCCGTTGGCATCTTTGTGCAGCACATCACTGCTTACCCAGGCAAACTGTGATTCATTTATTCGTTGCTGCAGGTCTTTTTCCGGGATGTCGAATTCATGGTTGCCAAACATTACCAGGTCGACCCCAACTTTATTCATCATGTCGATCATGTGACGGCCATTCACCCGCTGGCCGTCGATCTTTGTAGTGCCAATAACGGATGGACTTACAAAATCTCCCGCCAGCACTACAAAGGTTTGATAGCGTGCTTCCTGCTGCTTTACCAAAGTGGCCACTCTTGCCATTCCGCCTACCCTGCCCTGGTTGAGCGGACCGATCTCGTACACATCATTTAACTGGAGGATACAAATGGTATCTGCTGCTGTTTGCGCGAAGCCGGGAAGATAGCTGAAAAGCAAGATCGCAATGATCCAGGAAGGGTGTTTCATTGTTGGCTTATTGAGACATTAAAGATAATAATTGCCGGGATTTTTTACAAGAGGTACTAACCAAATATTAAGGACGGTGACTGCCTTTAAGGTATAATTTTTCCAGGTCCATAATTTCAACCTTCCTGAATTCGATCGGGTGACTTTCGCTTTGAAGTGAAATATAACCCGATGACAATAACTGGCCATCTTTTTTAACCGCAGGGTCGTAACCGTCCACAACACCTCCACCGATCTGCGGCTTTGAATAAACCAACACCGTATCTCCATTTACAATATGTTTAATAATAGAATCTCCCAACACTATTACTTCTGCCCTTACCCATTGATCGCCACGGTATGTTTTTGATGTTGAATTAATACAGTGGTCAGTGATCAGTTTTCCACCCATTTCAATATTTGTTCCGGGCGTACACACATTGCAGGTAGGCCGGTCGCCGGTGGTGTCCCCTCCAAGCAATTGCACTTCGATGGAGATGGGAAAATTTTGCTCTTTAAGCATGGTGGATGGAGGTTGACAATGAATCATGATACCGCTGTTCCTGAAGGCCCAGCCTTCACCTCCCGTTGCCTGGTTGCCCACGAAACGGTATTCAACCGCAAATTTGTAATAGGAGAAAGGCGTTTTGTAAAAAATATGGCCAAACTGGTTATTAAATGAATCGTATGCATCGTAGCTGACTTTCATAACGCCGTCTTCCACCCGAAAAGTATTGCCATAATTTTCATTCAGTGCATGGTCTTTTATTTTAACGATCCAGCCATCCAGGTTTTTTCCATTAAAAAGCTGTTTCCATTTTCCTTTATGCTGTGCTTCAGCAAAAAATATAAATATGCAAAAAGATAGTACCAATAGATATTTCATGGCTTAAAGATAATGGTATCTGTTTCATTTTTATACCGGTATGTTGTAATAGAAATTTATTGTCCGGGGCATAAAAAATTATCTTCTTTTCTTAATCAATGGCATCGGTCTTTCACCTGTGATTATCAGTAGGAATAAATACTACGATCACAGAATAAAAAAATAACTTAAATTGATAAGGGATCTGTTCTGCAAAATTGTGAGATGGAACTGTATTGATCGGTGTAATTCGCTTTATAAAATAACATGCCATGAAAAAAATCAATCCTTCCCTGGTAAATAAAAAAATAAGTCGTAAAAAATTTATCAGGAATACGGTATTGGCGACAGCGGGGTTTTATATCGTTCCACGCCATGTGCTGGGAGGAAAAGGGTTTGTGGCACCCAGTGATAAATTATATATCGCAGCAATTGGTTGTGGCGGCGAGGGTGAAAGCGATATCCATCATTACGCTACGGCACCGAAAAAAAATGCCGTGGTATCTTTTCTTTGCGATGTGGATGACCGCATGGCTGACCCACGCAGGAAGGAATTTCCGCAGGCAAAATTTTATTACGACTGGCGCGAATTATTTGAAAAGGAGCATAAAAACTTTGATGCTGTTTCGGTGGCGATACCGGACCACAACCATGCCACCGTAGCATTGAGTGCAATGAAACTGGGTAAGCACATCTATCTGCAAAAACCGTTAACGCATGATATCTATGAGGCGCGCGTACTCACACAGGCTGCAGAAAAATATAAAGTGGTTACGCAAATGGGCGACCAGGGTGCATCCTGTGATGGTATGCGGATATTAAGGGAATGGTTCGACGCGGGATTGATCGGCGATATCACAGAAGTGTATAACTGGACGAACAGACCCGTATGGCCACAAGGAATTCCCTGGCCGGATAAGCACCCACCTGTTCCAAAAGAATTAAAATGGGACCTGTGGCTGGGCACTGCCCGGGAGACCGGATACATCGACAACCTCGTTCCATTCAACTGGCGCGGATGGTGGAGATTTGGGACGGGGGCACTGGGAGATATGGCCTGTCATATTATCGGACCTGCATTTAAATTATTGGAGTTAGGTTATCCAACTGAAGTTACCTGTAGCGCAACCACTGTATATTCCGGCATATTTAAGGAAGGCGATTTTCCTGAAAGTATACCGCCTTCCAGCAGGCTCCGGTATAAATTCACTTTGAAAGATGGGCGTGAGTTAAAGCTTTATTGGATGGACGGAGGGATCGTGCCCGACCGGCCCGATGAGTTAGATCCGGGGATAGATATGAACGAAGCGCTGGCTGATACACCGGAACTAAATGATTACGAAGGCGGCACTTTATTTATCGGTACAAAAGGAAAAGTATCCTGTGGATGGGGCGGCTTCAGTCCAAGGTTATTGCCGCTGTCGCGAAACAAAGAAATAAATATACCCGCAAAATATCCGCGTGTGGAAGGTGGGATGGACGGGCATTGGTGGCAGTGGGTTGATGCATGTATTGCAGGATATGGAAATATGGAAGTTGATTCACCGTTTGAAGGATATGCAGGCCCACTTACTGAAACCGTGCTGATGGGCAACCTGTTATTGCGGAGCTTTAATCTTCGCCAGAAGGTAAGAAGGAATGACCCGGTTTACGGTAACATGGAAGGCATTGAGACGCCGGGCCGATACATAGCATACAAATGGGACGGTGAAAATATGCGCATCACAAATTTTGAACCTGCTAATCAATTTGTAAAAAGAGAATATAGAAAAGGCTGGGGCGAATTAAAGCTGTAGAGGCCGCGCTTACCCCGGCCCGTTGCAACGCAACCAATGGGCAATCGCAACATGGCAATGCAAGCTTGGGCAACCGCAAGTGCTGCCCCTAAGGGTTCTTTAAAGAATCATACGCAGCCTTTATCCAATCTTTCCGGCCGAAAACGGCTTTAAATTCTTTGGTTGGATCCGATTCAACTACCTGGTCAAATGTCTTTCCGGCTTTGATACTCTTTAAGATTCTGCCACGAATCGTTATGAGCATATTTCTGTAATCCAGCAGGTCTTTTTTTTCAGCTAATAATCCATGGCCGGGAATGATTCTGGAACTATCATTTACGAAAGTTAACAACTGATCGATCCCTTTGATCATGCCATCGAGGGAGCCACCGTGTGGTTGATCGATGTAGGGCAAGCCATATCTTACAAATACATCACCCGCGTGAAAAACATTTGATTCTTTAAAATATATGATTGCATCGCCATCGGTGTGCGCATTTTTTACATGAAAAACCTGTACCGTCTCTCCGTTTAAATGGAGCGTAACAGATTCTGTAAAAGTTACTTTAGGCAACGCATCGTAAGGCGCGGCTTTTGTCTGGTTGTTAAGCGTAGTCATAAACTGGTCACTTGTCATTCGCAGGCGGCTGTTTTCCTGTGCAACAATAATGGCTCCTTCCCCGCCAAATTTTTCATTGCCACCGCTATGATCACCATGGAAATGTGAGTTAACGACAAACCTTACCGGTTTATCACTGATCGTTTTTAATGCCGCTTTTATTTTTTCTGATAAGGGAGCAAACTGGTCATCGATCAGCACGATACCATCGCTTCCGGCCAGGACGCCAATATTTCCGCCTTCGCCTTCCAGCATAAATATTTTATCTGTTAGCTTATTGATTTTTATTTCAACCGAATCAAAATTTTGTGCAGATACGCGGAGGGCAGAAGTAAATAAAATTAAGGTGCCAGCCATAGTGAGCAAGGTATTTTTCATACAACAAATTTTAATTGTCTTAAAGTTAATGGTAATAAATTATAAATGCAATCCTATTGAAAGATTAGGAAGTTAGTTTGCAAGCCATGCTGTTATTTGTTAATCTTAACTTTGGTAAATAACCCCGACCGAAAATTAGAATACATGGCAATGAATAATCTCCGCAAAATACTTCTTGGTACTGCTTTGCTTTTATCTCTGTTAAAAGCCTATGCCCAGTTACCTTATAAATTTGTTGACGGACGGAAGGGGAATTATTGTACCGCTTGTGAGAAGCTGATAGCGGAAAAACCAAAGGAAGTCGGCTTCGGTATACAAATAAATACGAATGGCGACATCTATTTTATGATGAATAATACCCAGTGGTTCTATAAAATATTCAGAGGCGATAGTTATGGGGTAACGGTGGACCTGGTTTCAAAAGACAGGTATACATGCAGTAACAGCGACCTCAGGAATGGCGCCATTGTACTGCCAATGGGAACCATGCTGTTCCCTGTTTACAAGCCAGAACTGGTGAAGGGAATAAATAGCATGAGCGAGGGAAATGTTTTCATTAAAATTGGCAATGTACCAAAATCATTAATGAATAAGCAACTCGAAGGTAACCTGGTGATCATGAACGGAAATAATATTTGCTTTTATACCAACTTTGTAAATATAGATCGTAGTGAGTGGCAGCTTTTGCCAATGGGCCTTTTCACCGATACCCTGTTGCAAGTCACAAAAATAAATACCAACAGGCAGGATGATTTTTTCACTTACACAAAAAGATTACAACTCGAAGTGCCCTTTGAAAAATCAAGTGCGGGATTCAGCGGTAATTATTTGCGCACGTTATACGACTCTGTTGAGTTAACAAAATACAGCATCAGGAAAATTGAACTGAGGGCCTATTCTTCAATCGAGGGTCCTGAGAAATTGAATAAAGAACTAATGAAGCAAAGGGCCGATACAATCATCCGGGCATTAAAAAATTACCAGTCTGCCCTTGGGCAGATCAAATTAATTACAGCAGAAAATTGGATGGATTTTTTTAAAGATATCCGGCAGACAAAATTCAGCGGGCTGCAGGATCTTTCCAAATCGGAAATTAAACAGAAGCTGACAGATAACGTTTTGTTGAATGAACTTGAGCCTTTGCTCGCAAAGCACCGCAAAGGAGTTTTGACGATTTATCTCGAAGCGAAATCCTCCGCAGCACTTATAACAAATACCTCAATTCTGTCTGACTTTAATAACGCGGTCACTGCAAAAGATATATCAAAAGCCCGGGCCATACAGCGGGAACTGGTGGACCGGATCAGGGATAATCAACTGCCACTGGAATACATGAACAGGTTGGAGGTTCCGCAGTCAAAAGAATTTTCGGCATTACTGAATGACAGGGAAGTATATAAATACCTGCTAAGGGCCAGTTCCGAATATGAAGCACTTGATAATTTTTTGGTATTAAAACAACTGGACCCGGAGAACGGCCGCATAAATTATAATATCTGTGCACTCCGGTTCTTTATGTGGCAATTCGGAGCTGATACGCTGGCGCCAAAAGTTCTTCCTGCTGAGATAGATGCTTTGTCAAAGCAAGGTATAAATGCTGTCCTTGTGAAAAGGATGCTGATCAATTACCACATCTTAAAATGCGAAGATAATATGCGGACATTTGATTATGATGGCAAGGACAAATCATTAGATTTGATACGGACCATTTATAGAAACATCGTGTTGAATGATGAGGATATTTATTCGCTTGCAAAATATTTTGCCCATTATGCTCACTTCGATTGGTCGGAGGAGATCATTGCTCCCCGCATAGATAAAATAGATGTTAGCGAGGACCTTGTTTTTTATTATGTCAATCTTTCATTCTTTAGCTCTGCCTCTTACGACTCGGAAGAGTTTCGCAAAGCAGCACTTAATGCTATCAATCTAAATAATAAAAGATTCTGTAATTTCTTTTTGCCCAACGACAAAGGTGGCGCCAGCATGCAGTTGCTTGGATATGGAGTTATGAAAAAGATGTATTGTGAGGCATGCAAATAATTTTGCTAATTTTCAGCTAAGTCCTTTACGGTGCCCAAATGTTTAAAGGACATCAACTCATTTAAAATTTGCTTGTTGATTGCGCTAAACATTCCATCGCTTTGGCAGAGAGAAATAATATCTTGCTGCCTTCTTTCCAATCCGGGACTGCATAAGCGCCTTCATCAAAAATACCTGTCCAGGCCCGATAGGTTTTATCGCTCCATAATACGCTCCAAATTTTTTCCGCCGGCGCCTTAATCGTTGTTGAAAAATGTAGTGTTTCCATTTGAATTAAATTTAATGCAAATGAATTTTTTAACCGCAAACAACTTGCCGCAACTATTAATAAGGGCTACCAGGTTTGTAAT
>JBDSLD010000126.1:0-15246 GCA_039916545.1 Ferruginibacter sp. | reverse complement strand
ACTACCGAAAGGTCTGCGCTTCTGTAACCTTTTTGTAATATGGTAAAATACCCGAGATGCAGCACAGCGCTGCTTAAAGAAAACCATAATAATGTTGTTGAATAAGTGGTATGGCCCTGATTTGTTTGAAAGATGAATAGAGGTAAATACAAAATATTACCTGCGATATACTGAAGCCAGATGAAAGGAGCTTTACCCTGTGTTTTTTTTGCAAGTAAGTTCCATGAAGCGTGAAGAACAGCAGCGGTGAGTACTAAAGCCAGAACGTATAAACTCATCTTTGTTTAAATATGAAATGCATGTAGTTGCAAAATAATTCTTTTTCAGGATGATTTATTTTTTGGTTGACAAAATGTTAGCGCTGCTTTCATTTGCTGCTATTTATATTTATTTGTAATTATATTGAATTTGCTCAATGCCGTTACCTTAAAAGATAATGATTGCAAAATGCCATGTAACAGCAGGCTGACAATATTATTTGCCCGATTGATAATTTAAAAAAACTGTACCTGTGTTGTATTGTCTTACTTCTAAAAGTTTTAATTTATCGAAATTCAATTGTTCCTGGAAAAGGGTTCTGCCACCGCCGGTTAAAACAGGGCATAATTGAATGTGATATTCATCTATCAGGTTTTCTCTCATCAAAGATTGCGCTAAAGAAATACTTCCCCACATGACCATATTTTTACCGGGAAGTAATTTAAGTTTTTTAATGGCATCGATCGCCTCACCGGAAATTATTTCTGCTTCCGGCCACCGGCCCCATGGAGCTTCTGTAATTGTGTTGGAGAAAACGATTTTTTTTGTTTCATTCAATTTATCTGCGATTACTTCTTTATCTGTGGTGGCGCCGGGCCAGAAATCTACGAATAATTCATAAGTTTTTCGCCCAAACAAAATTGTATCGATCGTCTCCAAAAACTTTAACTGATCGAGGTCTGAATACTTGTTTTGTTCAGGAGCCAGGGTTGTAAAAAAGTCTAACTGGCCATTTTTATCCGTAACATTGCCGTCAAGGGATACCCATTCTTCTACTATTAGCTTTCTCATTATTATAATTTTTATTAACCCAAAGCTAATTACTTGTATTACACCGGGGGCGTGTTTATGCGACAAATTGGTGCTTTATTTGCGACAATTAATTAACTCTCGAAGATTTATAGATCGCTGGTTTGATCTTGTTGCAGGCATGACAGGTTAAATGGAGACATGGGAAATTATCCCTTTATGATGGTTCAACCAGGTGCAGAATGTGTAATTTCAAATACGCGAAAAATACACCAATTGAAATAGTTATTTTAAGAAGGCCTGTGCCACGTAATAACCACCGCCGATAACAATCAGGGGCATTGATATAGCCATTAAAACTATTGTCCAGCTAAATGTACCAAAATAGGTTAGCAGTCTTGCCTTGGTGGGAATGTTTGGATCGTAGGCAATAGTAGCTTGTTCACCAACATCCCAGTTTGATGGCGAGCTGGATGAAATATGCCGGTAAATAATTTCCTGGTTTGTACTTGTTTTAAACTTAAAAATTGGCTTAAACGTTACACCATCTGTGTCGGATATTCTTTCCAGTTCAATGACTGTTCCGATAGCCCTGTCGCTTTGTTTTATAAAAGCCAGGGACTTTTTAAAAATGATGAGTGAGAGTGCCAATAGAATTATCCCAACGGTCAATGAAATACTGTAAAACATATTTGCTTAAAGTTTAATTTTTATACTCTTTGGTTTCTTCCAAAATCTTGTTCGGTTCTAATAATAATAGTAATGTCCAATTCTAAATTTTAAAAGACCCGTCCTTCAAAAATAGCAATGCCGTTGTCGATTTTGGCGGGTTAAATATCACGTTCATTTCCAAAACGAGGTCTCATCTATATGGTTACGTATTGCTTGTTGTTTTCCATCCTGCGAGTACGTAAATATTTCTTTATAAGTCATAGGTGTCGTGACATGACTAACGTGAACAATTATACGATTTTGCATATCATATTCAAATCTTTCGTACCCTGCCATGTATTCAAAACACTTATAATCATCTTCCATTTCTTTTTCCGGGCAGCATTTTTTATTGCCATTTCTAAATTTAACAAGTGCGGCAGCATTGTAGTATTCGGACGTTATGCCACTGACGCAACCATTTGAATCCAGGTAGTTTGAGATTTGTTGAAGTTTATTCTTATTGGCGTCGAAATAGGTAATAATTATATAGTTGTTCTTCCTGGTTGTGTCAGTCGAACATTGTTCTTGTTGCACAATAATGTTATATTGTTTTAGTTCCATTGCCGTTCTCATTCGCAAAGTATCCCATGCATTAAATTCCCTGGTTGATTTTTGCGCATTGCCTAAAAGTTGTGCAAATACTAATAGAAGTAAAAGAGAAAACCTCATAAGTTAGCCGTTAAAATTACACGATGAAGTTTGGAATTTTGTGAATTTCATTGGTTTCCTGTTGTATGCCATATTATAATTTTGTGTGCGATTCCCCGGAACATTGCCTCGCTAATCGCTTATACCTGCAACCAATATACCTAAAATTGCTACCTTTCAAAAATGCAGCACCAAGAATTTGAATCTCCCGAAGAGTTACGGGATACCATAAAGTGCTTTTGGTACAATAAAAAAGACTTCGGAGATGTACAGTCGGGTTTTGAGGTAATGCCTGATGGCTACGCTGAAATTATTTTTCATTTCGGAAGCGGTTGCGCCGTTTCTTACAATGGAAGTTTGCAGCCTTTGCCTTCCCCGTTCCTGATCGGGTTGCTCGATCAGCCTGTTGTCTTTTACGCAAAAAACTTTTTAGAGATCATTGGTATCAGGTGCTTTCCCTGGACAGTGTTTGATTTGCTGGGTTTGCCGCCCGATAAAGGTGGAGTGCGCATATTTGAACATCCAATTGCCCGACTTCAATCCGCATTAAATAATTGTATCCGGGCTGGCAAGCCAGATGAAGCGTTGGCGCAGGTAAAACAATATTTCCTGCACGCAAGATCGCAGATTGCTACTAAAAGTATGCTGTTCAAAGCAGGTGCTGCTATGCGGGAAGCAAATGGCACCATGCCGGTAAGCCAGGTAGCGGCTGCCGCAAATGCGACGGTCCGTACGCTGGAAAGGAATTTCAGGCATTCATCAGGATATACCGTTAAAGATGTATCAGGCCTGATGCGCTTTGAGCAGGTACGAAACCAATTATGGCTCCATCCGAATGCCAACCTGGCTGGCCTGGCTCACGAGCTGGGTTATACAGATCAATCCCATTTGAGCAGAGAATTCAGGCGCTACAGCGGCACTACGCCAGCGGCGTTTGCACGAAATGCGAGGAAGCAGGCTTTAAGCAACGATTTTGTCGCATTTGTACAAGCCTGAAACAGGATCATTCCGCACTTTTGTATTTCAATCATAACACACAAATATGTTGATACAAAATCAAAAGATCGCCATTATCGGCGGTGGACCGGGCGGGCTCATACTGGCAAGACTTTTACAGCTTAAGGGTGCGAATGTTAACGTGTATGAAAGAGATGTTGATAAAAACGCGCGTGTTCAAGGGTCACCGCTTGATATGCATAAAGAATCAGGATCGGCAGCTTTACACAAGGCAAATTTATCCGGCAAGTTTAATCAGCATATTCTCCACGGTGCCGATAAAAAACTCATAGTAAATGGACAAGGAGAAATATTTTTCAGCGACCACGGCATCAAACCGGCTGAAGATGTTGACAATGACTACACGCGCCCTGAAATAGACCGTGGCGCTTTAAGAAAAATTATGTTGGAGTCTCTAAAGCCGGGAACGGTGGTGTGGGATAGCCATTTTATTTCATTGGAGAAGCAAGCGGAGAGCTGGTCATTGAATTTCAAAAACCGGGCACCTGCTCATGCGGATATTGTAATTGGAGCTGATGGCGCTAATTCGAAGGTCCGTCCCTACCTCACCAGCATTAAAGCTTTTTATTCAGGCGTAACAATGGTTGAACTGAATATTTATAATGCAGAAAAAACAACGCCACATATTTATTCATTGCTAAATGGCGGAAAAATAATGGCTTTCGGAAATACAAAGTGCTTATTAGGAGGTCAAAAAGGAAAAGGTGACCTGGGGTTTTACTTAAGCTTCAAAGCAGGTGAAAACTGGACTGCAAATAATGGCCTGGATTATTCTGATAAAACACAACTGTTGGCCTGGTTTAAAAAAGAATATTCCGGGTGGGGCAGCAACTGGTTCGAACTCCTGGAAAATATAGCAACACCTTTTGTTCCACGCCCCATCTATTGTATGCCTCTAAACCAAACCTGGGAAAGTTTACCTGACTTAACGATACTTGGCGATGCCGCACATGTAATGCCGCCTTTTGCGGGAGAAGGTGCAAATACTGCCATGCTTGATGCTTTGGAATTAAGTGAATGTTTAACGTCTGGAAAATACAAAAATTTACTGGAAGCAGTTTCAGCTTATGAAACGGATATGCTTAAAAGAGCAGCAATAGCAGCAAAGGCATCGCTCGAAAATGGGGAGCGCATGCACAGTGCAGGTGCGCTCGAAAAAATGCTGGCAATTTTCTCCAAATGATTTAAGAAAGTCAATTGGTCTAAAATTCTTTTGTCATCTCAATTTTCCCGATAATTTTTTTATTGAATTCGTCAGGTTCTTCTTCCGGAACCCACAATTCGTTATGGATTTCTCCACTTACATTTTGAATTTCGAACTGCTGTAAATATTCCGTCCGAACGGCAAAACTGCGTCACGAAGCCGAATACTGATGCAGGGGCATTCCATTTAGTGCATTTTGTACTGCGTATTCCTAATTCATTACAGGATAAAATATCGGTTGCTCCGGAAGTCTTGGTGGAAATTTTGTCCAGCCAGGTTGTTCTATTAAAACAAGTTTTCCTGGTTCTACAGGTCTGTAAAGTATAGTCAATTTATTGTAGTTTTATTGGGTTCAAATTATTAAGTAAGGCATGTTGTCTGACGATTAGCTCGTTATTTCGTATTTAGTTAAAAAAGTGTTGTCAGTATTAAAAGTAGTAACGTGTCGGAATTCTTATCAACGGCGTTGCCTGTCCCAGTCACATTTTACGGGTTAAAATATTCTAAATTCACTGTACAATGTACAAAATCAAATTGAGACAAGGCACAAGTTTTTAATATTGTAATTGCCTTTTTGCAGTGTCATTACCCGTCCATTTTTTATTGATAAATACTGTTTGCAAGAAAACTTTGAAAACCTTTACAGACAATAAATCGTGAAAATTTTTCCTGTTGAATATTGTCAATGCGAAACTAAATAAATGGCCTAAAACAAAATATTACTGAGCTGTTTAATAAAAGGCATTTAAGTGTGGCCACTGTTTGATCTTCTGCACCAGTAAGCGGGTTAGCTGCCTTTCGTTGGTTCGGTTCCGATGAGATCGGAATTGAAAAAATGCGCAGCCTATTTTTTCAAAGAAGCAAAAACAGCAGCGTTCCGGCTATCCGCCAGCTGGCGGACCGGCTGTGGAGGCTAAAGTAGAGCGTTGACAGGTAGTTGGCGAAGTGAAGATTCGGATTAGAAAATATTCTAAAACCCTTACCAGTTATTA
This sequence comes from Ferruginibacter sp., assembly GCA_039916545.1. Taxonomy (GTDB): domain Bacteria; phylum Bacteroidota; class Bacteroidia; order Chitinophagales; family Chitinophagaceae; genus Ferruginibacter. The sequence goes on along the minus strand of JBDSLD010000126.1, from coordinate 9,663 downwards.
ATAACAGCGTTTTCTTTCAGACACTAAACACAGAAAAAATACTGCCGAAATGAAGATTTCACTGACATCGTTCCTGCCATTCTGCAGGATGGCAATTTATATTTAACTTCGCGTGAAGTTTTTTATACTGATAGGGGTCGCCATTAATAACGACCTGTATGTTTTGTAGAAGGATAAATTGCAATTTTTATCCGGTCAAATATTGAAATATTTTCGCGATAGATTAAACTTATATTTAGTCAAATGGCTTAACCGCTAATTTTTTTAATTCTCAATTGTCTAATGAACCAACGGCTGATAGAACTTTCCAACGATTTAGAAGGCGAATTATATTTTGATGATACCATGCGCATCCTGTACGCAACGGATGCATCGGCTTACCGCGAAAAACCTCTGGCAGTTGCTATTCCCTGTTCTATTAGCGACATTAAGAAACTGATCCGCTTTGCCCTGGCAGAAAATACATCTTTGATACCCCGCACTGCCGGAACTTCGCTCGCTGGTCAGGTAGTAGGCAAGGGTATTGTAGTGGATGTGTCAAAACATTTTACCGGCATCATAGAGTTAAATAAAGAGGAACATTGGGTACGTGTTCAACCCGGCGTTATCCGCGACGAATTGAACATGTTTTTAAAACCGCACGGCCTGTTCTTTGGTCCCGAAACCTCCACTGCCAACCGCGCTATGATCGGCGGTATGGTTGGCAATAATTCCTGTGGATCTAATTCTGTAGTGTATGGAAGCGTGAGAGAACACCTGCTTGAAGTAAATGCATTATTGAGTGATGGAAATGAAACGGTTTTTAAAATTTTGGACCCGGAAGAATTTCATGCCAAATGCGAAGGAGATCACCTGGAAGCAAATATTTATAAATCGGTCAGATCGCTCTTAAGTAATTATGATAACCAACTCGAAATAAGAAAAGAATTTCCTAAAAAGTCGATCGAAAGAAGGAATACCGGTTACGCGGTGGACGTTTTATTAGACTCTGCACCGTTTACTGCAGGCGAAGAAAACTTTAATTTCTGTAAACTGATCGCCGGCTCAGAAGGGACGCTCGCGTTTTTAACAGAAATAAAACTAAACGTAAGTCCGTTACCGCCGAAAGAGACTGGCTTGCTTTGCGTTCATTTCAATAGCATCGATGAGGCCCTGAGGGCAAACCTTATTGCAATGAAATACCGGCCCAGCGCCAGCGAACTCATTGATCACTATATTTTAGAATGTACAAAGGATAATATCGAACAAAACAAGAACCGCTTTTTTGTGCTCGGTGATCCCGGTGCAATACTGGTAGTTGAATTTGTACGGACCAACCAACAGGAAATTATTGAAATGGCTGCACTCGTTGAGTCGGATATGCGTGCTGCCGGTTTAGGGTACCATTTTCCGTTGTTATTTGGGGATGACAGCAAAAAGATCTGGTCGCTTCGCAAGGCAGGTTTGGGGCTGCTCAGCAATTTACCCGGGGATGAGAAAGCAGTACCTGTAATCGAGGATACCGCGGTTGATGTTGCCGACCTTCCTGCCTACATCGCCGAATTCAATGATATACTTACTAAATATGACTTACACGCGGTCCATTACGCGCATGCGGGATCAGGTGAAATTCATTTGCGCCCGATCATCAACCTGAAAACTGCAGAGGGCAACCAGCTTTTCAGGAACATCGCCGAAGAAATTGCCACCCTGGTAAAAAAATACAATGGTTCTTTAAGCGGTGAGCATGGCGACGGCAGGCTTCGGGGAGAATTTATTAAGCAGATGGTTGGAGATAAAAACTACGAACTGCTTAGAACCATAAAACGTACCTGGGACCCTAACAATATTTTCAATCCAAATAAAATCGTCGATACGCCTTCGATGAATACGATGTTGCGCTATACGCCCGGGCAAAAAACGCCGGCTTTTAAAACGGTCTTTCGTTACCACGACCAGGACGTTTTACAACATGCCGAGCAATGCAACGGTTCTGGTGATTGTCGCAAGACCCATTTATCCGGCGGCACCATGTGCCCTTCTTTCATGGCGACAAAAAATGAGAAAGATACCACCAGGGCAAGGGCAAATATATTGCGGGAATTCCTTACCAATTCTGACAAGCTAAACCGCTTTGACCATAAAGAAATCTATGAGGTAATGGACCTTTGCCTGAGTTGCAAAGGATGTAAATCAGAATGTCCGTCCAATGTAGATGTGGCCAAATTAAAAGCGGAATTCCTGCAACAATATTACGATGCCAATGGCGTGCCCTTCCGGTCGAAACTCATTGCCAATTTCAATACGTCTGCAAAATTAGGAGCGCTGGTTCCGGGTCTTTATAATTTCATGATGACCACACCGTTCATAAGCAATAGCATTAAGCGCATAGCCGGCTTCGGGTTAAAGCGGTCAATGCCTACTTTGCACAAGACCACTTTAAAAAAATGGTATAAAAAAAGAAGAGCCGGTAATAGTGTCAACGTTGCAACATCAAATAAAAAAGTATATTTATTTTGTGATGAATTCACCAATTTCAACGACACTGAAATTGGCATCAAAGCAATACTCCTCCTGGAGAGATTGGGTTATGAAGTTGTGATCCCTGATCATGACGAGAGTGGGAGAGCATGGCTGTCCAAAGGATTGATAAGGGACGCAAAGAAGATCGTCAATAAGAATATTTCTTTATTAGCCAGCGTGGTTACTTCAAATTCCCCGCTCATTGGTATAGAGCCTTCCGCTATACTCACTTTCAGGGACGAGTACATCGATCTGGCAGATGATAAAAATCTTGCGGCAGCAAAAGAACTTGCAAAAAATGTTTTTTTGATAGATGAATTTATTGCTGCTGAAATTGATCGTGGAAACATCAGCCAGTCTATGTTTACGCAAGAAAAAAAATCGATCAAACTGCATGGGCACTGCCAGCAGAAAGCGCTTTCTTCTGTTGCCTCTTCAGTAAAGATGATGTCCTTCCCGGCCAATTACAGCGTGGAAACAATTCCTTCCGGATGCTGTGGCATGGCTGGTTCTTTCGGTTATGAGAAGGAACATTATGAGCTATCGATGAAGATCGGTGAACTGGTTTTATTGCCCGCGGTAAGGAGCCAGGATCCGGCAGTGATCATCGCTGCGCCTGGAACCAGTTGCCGGCACCAGATAAAAGATGGAACCGGCAGAAAGGCTTTACACACCATTGAAGTTTTATATGACGCGCTGGTCTGATCCTGTATTTATATTATTTGTGAATAATTGCCAATTATAATTGCTGAATTATGTCTTATCTTTAAGAACATAAAAAGGCAACGTGCAGAATTTCAAATTCACTTCTGAGAATAAAAAGCGCACCCATAGCTGCTTGTTGCAATTGTCAGTCAACTTACTTTTTCTTTGCTTTTTTTATACAGGCTACACGCAGATTTGTCCGCCCAATATAGATTTTGAAAACGGCACATTCGATGGCTGGACCTGTTACACAGGCACTACTGCGGCGGTTGGTGATCAAAATATAATTTCTCTTAATCCTTCGGGTGGCCCTGTGTATAACAGGCATACCATGTACAGTTCAAACACCGGCGAAGTGGATTATTATGGGGGTTTCCCGGTAACCTGCCCTAATGGTAGCGGACATTCTATCAAATTGGGAAGCACAACGGCAGGGGGACAGGCAGAAGGGGTTTCTTATGAATTTACTATCCCGGCGAATCAAAATTCTTACTCCCTCATTTATCACTATGCGGTTGTCTTTCAGTCGCCCAACCACAGGGTGAATGAGCAACCCAGGATGGAGATCGAGATTACGGACGTAACAGATAATTCTGTAATTAGCTGCGCTTCCTTTACGTTCGTTGCGGTTGGTTCCTCCCTTCCCGGATTTTTAGTATCCAACCGAAGCGATACCACAGCTGTTTTGTACAAAGATTGGTCAGCAGTATCGGTTGACCTCTCCGGCAAGGCGGGCAAAAAAATCCGGCTTTTTTTTAAAACGGCCGATTGCACTTTTAAACGACACTTCGGTTATGCCTATATCGATGTCAATTCCGAATGCAACGGGAGTTTTGCGGGAGCTACATTTTGTCCCGATGACACCGTTGTAAACGTAATCGGCCCTTATGGCTACCAGGGATATACCTGGTATGACAGCAGCCTTACCCAGGTACTTGGTACGGTGCAGACACTTACTTTGGTGCCTCCGCCTGTCTCGGGAACTACCATCGCTGTAAAACTAAATCCATACAGTGGGTATGGCTGTCCAACCACGCTGTTTACACAGTTAAGAGATTCGCTAAAAGTAGCTGCAAATGCAGGTGCCGACGGCTTGTCATGCAACAGGAGCCAGGTGCTGATAGGCACCCTTCCGAAGCCAGGGCTGCAGTATCAATGGACCCCGGTGGCGGGTTTAAGTAACCCGGAAATATCGAACCCGGTGGCGACGCCGGGTGTAACGACCACCTATATCGTAGCCACCAGTAATAGTGGCGGCGGGTGCAGGATCACGGACACAGTGGTAGTTCAGGCTTCAATAATTGATGATTCTTTGCAATTGATCGGCAAGGCAACGTATTGTATTGATAATGGTGACAGCGCCCTGTTAAAAGTGAGGCCGACCAGTAGTATCCAATGGTATAAAGATGATATTACAATCAATGGCGCATCTCAACCCATCTACAGGGTCAACCTGAGCGGCATTTATTATGCACAGTTAATGGACACCGCGGGATGCAGGATAGCTACCCGGAAGCAACCGGTAATTATTGACCAGGCAAAACGCGGGATAACTTACCCGGTCGAATATGCCGTTGTCAACCTGCCACTTTTGTTAAAAGCAAGACAAATAGGGGAGACAGCTTTATGGAACCCGGGTGTCAGCCTGAACACACCGGCGAGTTTTGCACCTACATTTACCGGGATGTCGGAGAGGTTGTACACAATAAATATAACTACCAATACAGAATGCCTGACGGTAGACACGCAACTTGTAAAAATAATTGCCAAGGTTGAAATATATGTACCCACTGCGTTTACACCAAACGGGGATAGCCGGAACGATTATTTGCGGCCCCTGATCAAAGGAATAAAGGAAGTAAACTATTTTAGAGTATTTAACCGCTGGGGACAGTTGTTATTTGAAAGACGCAATGATGAGCAGCCCGGGTGGGATGGTACTTTTAAAGGCGCGGGTCTTCAATCACAAACGGTTGTGTGGATGTTCCAGGGCATTGGCGTAGATAATAATGTGTATTCCCAAAAGGGTTCAAGCATCCTAATACGATAGTAATAGTTGCAGATCGGCGACAATTGAAATCACCACATTTTTTCTATATTCTTCCGGCCTCGCCATTCATTACCCTGACATCTGCTGATTTTTTTGTAATCACCATAATCGGAGCCGCATCAATTCCATGCGGTAATGCAATCAATAAGTTATTATTCGCTGATTTAATGTTTTGGGTATCAATATCCTTCCAGCTAATTACATCCCCATATAATAAATAATGATAATTCAAAATATATTAACTTATGTTAATGTACTAATGAAAAAGGCCTATTGAAAGAAAAATTCGACCATTCTTACTTTATATTTGATAAAAATTTGAATATTGTTAGTTAAATATACGTATTATAATAAATAAAATGCGTATTTTTTTAATAATTACTTTAATTTTATCACCTGATAATTTCTAATCCTAAACCCTGTGCCTGGCGTTACCGATTGTGTTAAACTTTTGGTCTCCTGTAAAACATCTAGGCAAATCATCATTTTTAAAAATAAAAAACAATCAAACATGTCAATCGCAAAATTAGAGTACATATGGCTTGATGGGTACCAGCCTGTTCAGAGTCTGCGTAGCAAAACAAAAGTAGAAAAGGATTTTTCCGGTAAACTGGAAGATTGTCCAATGTGGTCTTTCGATGGCTCTTCAACCGAACAGGCTCCTGGTGGCTCTTCCGATTGTCTTTTGAAACCCGTATTTGTCGCACCGGATCCTCAGCGTAAAAATGCTTACCTCGTAATGTGCGAAGTATTATCCGGAGATGGTAGTGCGCACCCAAGCAATGGCAGGGCATTGATCAATGATGATGACAATGATTTCTGGTTTGGCTTTGAACAGGAATATTTCCTTTGGAACCGGGAGACTGATAAACCAGTTGGATTTCCAGAAGGCGGATATCCTGCACCCCAGGGCCCGTATTACTGTTCAGTAGGCGCCGGTAAAGCGTTTGGCAGAAATATAGTGGAAGAACATTTGGATGCCTGTCTGGACGCAGGTTTGAATGTTGAAGGCATCAATGCGGAAGTAGCGACAGGCCAATGGGAATTCCAGATTTTTGCGAAAGGCGCAAAAGAGGCTGGAGACCAGGTTTGGTTGGCCCGTTATTTACTGGAAAGGATCGGTGAAAAATTTGATATCTCTATCAACTATCATTGCAAACCGTTGGGTAACCTCGATTGGAACGGAAGTGGCATGCATGCCAATTTCTCTAATTCGGTATTGAGGACTTGCGGTGATCGCGAAACCTTTGAGGAGATCTGCGAATCTTTCCGTCCGTTTGTTAAGGAACACATCGATGTGTACGGTCCTGATAACCACCTCAGGCTCACCGGAAAGCACGAAACAGCTTCCATCTATGATTTTAAATATGGTGTTTCCGATAGGGGTGCATCTATCCGCATACCGATCGGCGCTGTTGAAAGAGGCTGGAAAGGCTGGCTGGAAGATCGCCGTCCAAATAGTGCTGCTGATCCTTATAAAGTAGCTGCACGTATTATCAAGACAGTCAAATCAACTGCGGTTGTTTTGGCTAAAAAAGAAATGGAAGTAGCTTAATTAAATAAGAAATAAAAGAACAGGGTAAATGAGTTTTCGTTTACCCTGTTTTTGTTTTAAATACACCCGTTGTTTTCAGGCATTTTCGGCAATATTCGCTGCACAATGAGTGCCTGGCCAATATGTAGAGATTATTTAAGCGAGACAGTAGTTGAGTTAAGTTTGATTAATTATCCTGGTAAACAATGACACCTCTAAAAAGGTGTGCAGGATCTCAGCCTGGGTATAATTGGATGGTCCCAATTCTGTGAGCAATCAATACTTCGTCTTTTTGGATGACAACTATTTTATCCTGCCAATTAAAATGCGCTCGACTGCGTTTTCCAGTCAGGCGCACGTGAACCATGTACCCGCGTGTCTTCCGAATCACAAATCCGACATGGATATAATCTGTATGCCCTAACGCAAGGTTGATGTCGAAGAATAAGCTCTGTAGGAGATAGCACAGTATTTAATTATATCAGGCTTTGGCTCCATTTGGCGCCACGCATGTTATATGACCCCTGGCTAAGCAAATTTCAGTTTATGGTTGTATCCTATAAACACGCCGCTCCCGATGGGACAATTACAATATCGACCAGTACAATTCAATGCTGATTCAGCCACGGCCTGTCTTTTATCAAAGTAAAATCAAAATTAAAAAACATACTTATTTATAAAAGAAAGCAGAACTTTAGCAGTAATAGATATTACTAAAACGAGCTTTCCGTATGAATAAATTATTTTGCCTGCTATTGATATTTTGCTATTCCCTGGGTTCCGGTCAATCACCCTTAATAAAATACGAGGTCGATTCTGCTTCTATCGAGCAGGCCGGCGTACCAAAAGGAGAAGTGCTGAAATTTACTTTTGAAAATTCTAAAATATTCCCCGGCACCTTTCGCGAATATTGGATCTACGTGCCCGCGCAATACAGGCCGGAAAAACCAGCCTGCGTGTATGTTAACCAGGATGGAATTCAATGGAAGGCCCCCACAGTATTTGACAACCTTATCTACCACAATGAAATGCCCGTAACGATTGGTGTTTTTGTAACACCGGGGCGGGTACTATCTGCCGATGCAGCAACTGCAAACGATCGTTTCAACCGCAGCTTCGAATATGACGGGTTAGGAGATGCCTATGCGCGTTTTATTTTGGAAGAAATTTTACCCGAAGCAGAAAAGCAAAAAACAAGCGATGGGCGCGCAATACATTTATCGAAAAGCGGCAACGACCGGGCGATCGGCGGCTCAAGCAGCGGTGCTGTCTGCGCTTTCACGGCCGCCTGGGAGAAACCGGCAGAATTTTCCCGCGTGTTTAGCGCAATAGGCACATATGTGGGACTTCGCGGAGCGGATCATTATTCCACCATCATCAGGAAATACGAACCTAAACCAATCAGGATCTTTCTGCAGGATGGATCAAATGACCTGAATATATATGGTGGTGATTGGTGGAAAGCTAACGAGACAATGGAGCGGGCGCTCACCTTTGCTGGTTATGATATTAACCATATTTGGGGAAACGATGGCCACAACGGTAACCAGGGCACTTCTGTTTTTCCGGCTGCCATGCGCTGGTTATGGAGAGATTGGCCTAAAAAAGTGACGACCGGGGCTACAAAAAATCAATATTTAAGTGACATTTTGATACCAGGACAGGAATGGGAACTTGTTGGCCAGGGGTATAAATTCACAGAGGGATCGGCGACGAATGCAAAGGGCGAAGTATTTTTCCAGGACATCCCAAATTCAAAGACTTACAAAATAGGCACTGACGGAAAACTGTCTTCGCTATCGCTGGATGCTAAAAAAGCAAGTGGAACAGCCTTCGCGCCCGATGGCAGGCGGTACACGGTGTCAGGCGCGGCAAGGCAATTGTTTAGCTATGACACCAATGAAAAAGAAACGGTTATCGCCGATAGCATTTCGGGTAATGACCTGGTAGTCTCAAAAAACGGTAATATTTATGTGACTGCACCCAATGGCAGCAACAATCCAGGCAAATTGTATCTCGTTCGGCCAACCGGCGAAAAAATAGTCGTTGACGAAGGATTAAAATTTGCAAATGGCATTGCGCTTACTCCCGACCAAACGCAATTGTACGTTACTGAATCGACTTCTCACTGGGTATGGATATTCAGGATCAATCCGGATGGAACCCTGTCCTACAAACAAAAATATGGTTGGCTGCACGTACCGGATAGCAGCGAAAACGCTTGGGCAGACGGGGTGAAGTGCGATACCGCCGGCAGGGTTTACGTTGCGTCGCGACTGGGCATCCAGGTGCTTGACCAATTGGGACGGGTAAATGCAATCATTCCTATACCAACCAGGCAGGCCTCAAATTGCTGTTTTGGCGGAACTGACTTTAATATATTGTATGTAACCTGCGAGGACAAAGTGTACCGTCGAAAACTAAAAACACGCGGGGCAAATACTTTTGAGGATCCAATCAAACCGAAGAAGCCTAATCTTTGACGATCACTTATGTACCTATGCCAATATGGGGTAAACTGAACAAGATTTTATTGTCGCCTGAAATTTATTTATAGTTAAAGCGCCATTGTTTCACCTTCCGACCAACAACCGAAACCGTTCTTTTAAAAGCCGGGATATGATATCCGATATTTAGTGTCTGCAAGAAAACGCTGTTATTAATAACTGGTAAGGGTTTTAGAATATTTTCCAATCCGAATCTTCACTTCACCAACTACCTGTCAACTCTCTACCTTTGCCTCCTCAGCCGGTCCGCCAGCTGGCGGATAACCGGAACGCTGCTGTTTTTGCTTCTTTGAAAAAATAGGCTGCGCATTTTTTCAATTCCGATTTCATCGGAACCGAACCAACGAAAGGCAGCTAACCCGCTT
>JBDSLD010000125.1:0-7848 GCA_039916545.1 Ferruginibacter sp. | reverse complement strand
GAATAGTTGTACTTAACAACTGCAATAATTACCCTGGTTTGAAATGACGTTCAATAATATTTCACCGTCATTCTGCTCGAAACGGTCAGACTGGGGCCGTCAGACCGTTTCGCATGGACGGTAAAGTGTAATATATTTAAACAAGATATTTCGTCACCAATAATTTCAGTCTTTAATAAACAATTTGGTCAGACTGGGGCCGTCAGACCAAATTGTTTATTGAAGACTGACGACGACAACAAACCCTACCAAAAAATAACACTATTATCAGCCTTAATTGACCAGTTTCGACTAATTTCGTCTGCCCTGCAAAATCATCTATTTCAATCAACCTATGTTCCTAAAAATACTAACTGTTGCAGCGCTTGCAACTTTCGAAATATACGCGGCCATACCGGCGGGATTTGCCTTTGGACTTTCTCCCTGGGTCATATTTTTCGCCAGCGTCACCGGTGGAATAATCGGCGCATTTGTTGCCGCCTTTTTGGGTGATAAGATCCGGGCATTCTTTTATAAAAATAAACCGGCTAAAGCAAAAGAAGATAAACACCCAATGCTGCATCGCATCTGGAATAAATTCGGCATTGTCGGCCTCGGACTTATTGGTTCGTTTTCTGTCGGCGCCCCGGTAAGCATCGCGATCGGCGTTGGTTTAAATGCCAACCTGAAAAAATTGCTTACCTGGTGCTGCATCGGTGTAATAAGCCGCTGTATAGTATTTACCCTGATCGGGTATTATGGACTTAAGTTATTTTAGTTAAATTGTGAGGCTTTAGAAGAACGAAAAAGTAAATATTTACTATTTCTTTTCCTGGTTGGCTTACAATAACAAAGTATTTTTAACTGGCAAAAACAATTCCCATGTCTCCAATAAGAACAGCGCTGCTTTCCTTCGGCATGTCTGGCAAAATATTTCATGCTCCTTTTATACAATTACATCCTGGTTTTGAGTTGGCAGGTTCATGGGAAAGAAGTAAAGAGATCATCGGTGACTTTTACCCGGGCGTAACCTCCTACCCTTCTTTGGAAAGTGTATTAGCCGATGACTCGGTAGAATTGGTAGTGGTAAATACCCCGACATCTACTCATTTTGAATATGCCAAAAAAGCATTGGAAGCTGGCAAAGACATCATTGTCGAGAAGGCATTTACAACTACCGTGGCCGAAGCGGTAGAATTAAAGGACATAGCTGAAAAGGTAAATAAGAAGATATCCGTATACCAAAACAGGCGCTGGGACAGTGATTTCAAAACTGTTAAGAAAATTATCACGGAAGGATGGCTCGGGGATCTGAATGAAGCCGAAATTCATTTTGAGCGTTTTAAACCGCAATTAAGTCCCAAGGTGCATAAAGAGATTAACACCCCCGGCGCAGGGCTTTTAAAGGACCTTGGACCGCATATCGTCGATAGCGCTATTTGTTTATTTGGATTTCCTGACACGGTTTTTGCGGATATCCGGATCACAAGGCCTGGTTCCATAGTGGATGACTGGTTTGATATTTTGTTGTATTATAAAACTTTAAGGGTCAGGTTGAAAAGTGGATTACTGGTAAGGGAAAGTATGCCTGGTTTTATTGTCCATGGTTCAAAAGGTTCTTTTTTAAAAGGCAGGACGGACGTGCAGGAAACCAACCTGTTAGCAGGAAAAACACCTAACCTCACTGATTGGGGTACAGAGCCTGCTTCGGAGCAGGGATTATTGCATACAGAAAAAGATGGGAAAATTATCCGGGAAAAAGTTCAATCCTTACAGGGGAATTATTATGATTATTATGACGGCGTATATAAAGCACTTACCCGGGATCAGCCGATGCCAGTAACTGTTGACGATGGCATAAATGTTATGCGCATCATCGAAACAGCCCTGCAAAGCTCAGCCGAAAGGAGGGCCATTGACCTGTAACCGGCTCCTGTGCTGTCATTTATAATAAATAGGTATTCTATCAATGTTTAAACATTAATTCACTAAATTGTGTAAAATTTAATCTCATGGCAACAAAAAACTGGGTAATTGACCCATCCCACAGCGAAATCCAATTTAAAATAAAACACCTTATGATCACAAATGTGACAGGGAGTTTTAATATCTTCCAGGCTTCGGTTCAAACTGAGGATGAAGATTTTATGAAAGCGAAAGTTAGTTTTACCGCAGATATTGAGTCTATCTCAACCGGCAACGACCAACGGGACGGTCACCTGAAAAGCGCAGATTTTTTCGACGCTGCCACTTACCCGCAATTGACATTTGTAGCTACGAAATTTGAGAATGTGGACAATGATGGCTCTTATGAATTATATGGTGACCTTACGATCAGGGAGGTTACTAAAAACATTAAACTGGACGTTGAATTTGGTGGCGTAGTTAAGGATGCCTACGGCAATATTAAAGCCGGCTTCAGTATCAATGGAAAAATCAACAGGAAGGATTTTGGCCTCACCTGGAGTGCAATTACAGAATCAGGCGGCATAGTAGTAAGCGATGATGTGAGATTGATAGCGGAGATACAATTGATTGAACAACAATAAGGTTATTTTTATTTGATAAAAACGAAGCCGGCTGGCTTCGTTTTTTTTGTTTTGTAAAATCCGGCAAAACTCCTCCAGTCAATTATTACCTGGTTCGTTATTCGCGAATAAATCATAAAATAGTTGAAAATAATTTTTATATTCACAAGACCGATCAGCTGCAGTAACAGTACTAAAAAAACGATTCAACAAAGGCAACCATTTACGAAATTTGATCGTATAAGCAATGATTTCACCACTTAACAATGCCGGCATTGAGTTTAACTAACCATAACATACTTGGCCTGGTAGATGGTTGTAAACAAAACAACAGGGAAAGCCAACAGGAATTGTACAAACTGTTGTACGATTATGCCTATGGCGTTACGTACCGCTATGCCAATGACGACCAGGAAGCCAATGCGTTGGTAAATGACAGCTTTCTGAAATTATTTAAAAATATTAATATATGTAAGCTGGACAAATCCAACAATATGTTGAATTCGTTCAAAGGATGGTTTAGAAAAATAATCGTAAACACCTGTATAGACCGCTACCGTAGTAATAAGAATACCAGGCAGCATGAATCCGACACCCAATCCTCCATCATTGACAACAGCGAAAACGGTGAAGATAAACTTGGTTACAAGGAGATCATCAACACGGTAAAACAACTGTCATCGGCTTACCGGACTGTGTTTAACCTGCATGTTATCGAAGGATACTCGCATGAAGAAATTGCCCAACTATTGGACATATCGATAGGTACTTCCAAGTCTAATTTATCAAAGGCAAAAGAAAGGCTCAGGACTATTTTACAAAAGAAAACGAATTACAACATAACGTACGATGCAATTACCGGACAAAGACAATGAGTTTGATGACCTGATCAGGGCGGCCGGTGAAAACTATCAAGCACCAGGCACCAATCCCGATTGGGATAATATGCAGGCTTTACTGGACAAAGAAATGCCGGTAAAGAAAGGTCCGCACAGGAAATTCTTTTTCTTTTTACTAACAGTTTTAATATTGCTTTTATCAGGTGGTACTTACCTGTATCTTAATAAAACAACTGATAAAAAATCAGTTCTAACGTCCCGGGAACAACAGCCATTGGAACAGACAACCAGTCCTGCTTCTTCACAGCCCGTCAGCCCGGTTATCAAAGAGGATGAAGGCCAGGTTATAGCCAAAACGGCTGATCCTGCTAACGCACTGGCTAATCAGAAATTAGCTGCTCCACTGTCATCGACAACTGGAAATCCCGTTGACGTTGTTATAGGCAACACTGCCCAAAATGGAAAGTCGCCATTATTAACAGATAAAAAAATACTACCTGAACAACAGCAAATACGCGCACAAAAACATGCCCGTCTAAAAAACAAAACCGCCGGTAAACTTAATGTCAATACAGCCGCAGGTGAGTTGGGCGAAAATAACCAGCCCGTTAACCAGGGGGATGATGGCACGACCAGTGAAATACAGGAAACGATAGTGCCAACTACAAAATCAACGGCTGAACTTTCTCCAAAAAATAAAAATACAGACACCGTTGAAAGTAATAATGTGATTCAAAAAACGGGAACCGTTGCAACAGAAAATAAGGTAAAGCCGGATTCAACAAATATTGCAGGCAGTAAGAAGGCCAAACCTGGCAACAAAAGAAAAAGCACTTTTGAGTTTTCCTTATTGTACGCACCGGAATTAACTACGATTGGATTTTCCCATCTCGATAAACCGGGAAGCAATTATGGATTACTGATCGGTTATCATATTTCAGACAAACTAATTATTCAAACAGGCGTTATCAGGTCAAAGAAAAATTATATTGCTGACGGGAGTGATTTCGTGTTGCGCCGGCCGCTCGCCCCCTACAACAAATTAAATAAAGTTGGTGGCTATTGCATGATGTACGAGATACCGTTAAATATTAAATCACAAATTTTAAGCAGGAAAAAATTCAATTTATTTTATACCGCCGGCGTCTCCTCTTACATTATGAAAGGTGAATATTACACTTACTATTATTCAACGCCTTACGGTGATTCCAGCAGAAGCGCAAAATTTGATACCCAGAATAATTATTGGTTTGCGCTGGCCACGGCCGGAATCGGGCTTGAAAAAAATATCGGTAAGGACCTGGATATCGGGATCATGCCTTTTATTAAGATACCATTTAAAGGCATGGGAAGGGGTAGTTTAAAATTGATGGGTACCGGTGTCAATTTTACACTTACTTATAAACCGTCTTTCTCTAAAAAATAATACAGGTTTTTTATTTGGCATCAAACCAAAGTTTTGCACTGTCATTCCAGTCGCCATTGTAGTTAATGGTAAGTTCATCCCCTTTTTCAATTATCCTTACTGTTTTTACCATAATCGTATCGTCTTCAAAATCCATGAAATACTCACAATTGCTTTTGTAACTATGATTATAGATCGGGATCAGCCCCAGCGCCATGCAGCATTTATCTTTATTTTTCCCCCATTCAAAAATATAGTCGTGCAATAATGTTTTGTCAAGGTGCAACCTGTCTTCCCTGCTCATTACAATAACAGGAGATAGTTCCACCACTAATCCGGCCGGTATCCGCTCCTGCGTAAAAATACCCCTGCCCATTGAACTTGTAAGACCGACAAATAAATATGGTTTTAGCATAACATCTGATTAAAAGTAAAACAAGTAATTTGCAATTGGGTTTTAGATATTAAGTATGTTTCACTTTTATAGGGATTGGCACCTATTGTGTTCAGGCATATAAAAGCGTTGGTTATATATCAGACAATTTACATTTCAACCGGCAAAAACCAATCAGTCAAATTTATTAATCCTTGCTAAGATAACAGCTTAACCAAAAAAGTATTCTTCCGGACTTTAAAAAAAGTAAACTGCAAACAGAAACAGAAAATAACAATATGTCAACGGAATTAGAAGATATACCATTACAGCAAAAATTTGAAGAGATCATAGCTTCAGAGAATAAATTAAGCATCCAGGATTTCCTGAATCACCAAAACATAAGTGATGTAGCCAACCTCATTTATGAAAATGAGCATTACGAGAGCCAGATCATCAGCCATCTATCTTTGCACCGCGCTGCCAGCGTGTTCAAAATACTGGAATTACCTACACAAAAAAAGATCATCAAATCATTACCGGCCTTTAAAACAGCGGAATTATTAAATGAATTACCACCCGATGACCGTACTTCTTTTTTAAGCGAATTACCAAGCAACGCCGTACGGGAACTGGTAAAAACTTTAAACCCGCAGGAAAGGAAAGTGACTTTGTCTTTACTGGGTTATCCCGAAGGAAGCGTTGGCAGGCTGATGACACCTGACTATATTTATGTGTATGAGCACGATACAGTGGAAGACGTTTTTATTACCATTCGAAAATATGCGAGGAACAGCGAAACCATTGACGTGATCTATGTGATCAATGACAAGGGTGAGTTGCTGGACGATATACGGATAAAGGATTTCATTATGGCAAGTCCGGAGAAAAGGGTGGATGAATTGATGGATGCCCGGTTTATCACGTTGCATGCGGATGATGACCAGGAAGTGGCCAATGAAGCTTTTAAGATGAATAACCGGGTGGCCTTGCCTGTAGTGAGCAGGAGCAATAAATTATTGGGCATTGTTACCATTGATGATGTGCTGTGGGTTGCAAATGAAGAGTTTAGCGAGGACATGCAAAAAATGGGGGGTACCCAGGCGCTGGACGAGCCCTATCTTGACATGCCGCTTTTTAAATTATTCAGAAAAAGGGTTGGCTGGCTGATCGTGCTTTTTTTGGGCGAAATGTTTACTGCAACGGCAATGGGTTATTTTGAAGATGAAATTCAAAAGGCAGTGGTGCTGGCGTTGTTTATTCCATTGATCATTTCGAGCGGCGGAAATACAGGTTCGCAGGCATCTACACTTATCATACAGGCGATGGCGATGGGTGAACTTACCATTGCTAACTGGTGGCGGGTGATGCGCAGGGAAATAATACAGGGATTGATGCTGGGCAGTGTATTGGGTGTTATCGGCTTTACCAGGGTAATCATCTGGTCGAAGATCCTGCCGAATGTTTATGGAGAACATGATTTCCTGATCGGGCTCACAGTCGGCCTTTCGTTGATAGGCGTAGTATTGTGGGGAACATTGACCGGATCGATGTTGCCGCTGATCTTAAAAAAACTGGGCGCCGATCCCGCCGTAAGTTCGGCTCCTTTTGTAGCCACACTTGTAGACGTAACCGGATTAGTCATATATTTTTCAGTGGCTTATTTATTTTTGGAAGGGATTTTATTGTGATAACCCAAAAAATAAAAAGCTATTCGGAACACCGTTGTTAAATCTCTGGCCAATAAAGAAGTAATCCGTTTAAAAGTGAATCCTATCAACGAATCCCGGTTTTCATCCAACTAATACAAAATTGCTGCCCCGGTCGACAACGATCCATATTTTGTTTTCTTTACAGATGCTTTACCATCTTTAAATTTCAATACAAATATGTTATCAAACTCATTATCAGGCAAATCCCCGAAAGGAAAAACGGGTAACCCAAGAGCCCGGATCAAATGCGGAACAGTATTGCTGTGGCCGATAATGAGAATAGACCTGTTAGTATCTCCATTTGCTTTTATTTTGTCAAGCAGCACATTCGCTTGTGAACTATCTGCTGCATAATGTACTGTATCAATATCAAGCTGGATGCGTAAGCTGTCGCCTGTATTTTGCGTTCGTTTAAACTCGGTAACGTATATGCGCGCGATCTTTTTATTCTTCAATAACCGCATCAGGTCACCTGCCCTTTTGTTTCCTTCAATGGTAAGCACCGGGTCTTTTCCCTGGCCCTTTTCCGCATGGCGTACCAGGTAAACGGTTGCTTTATTTCCAAAATTTACCTGCTGCGCGATCAGCGGTAGCTGAATGGCGGAAAGAATCAATATCAAAATAAATCGCATATAAATATTTTTAAAGTAAATTAAGTTAGCCCGCTGGAAATACAAAGTGCTAACGTAAAAAAAAGCGGAATTGGTTGCTTTTTTGTTAATTTGCTGTTCTAAAATAATTGGCAGACACTTCAATAAATGCTAAAAAAGCGATTCCGTACCAGGTCCGCAACAGTCTTCCCCGCTAACACCGGGTCTGTAAAAGTTAAAATGGAGTGAGATATTGCCTGCACAAAAAACTAACTTATGTGTGGAATAGTAGGATATACAGGTCACCGGGAAGCTTACCCAATCGTAATCAAGGGCTTAAAAAGACTGGAATACCGGGGCTATGACAGTACCGGGGTTGCCTTACTGAATGGCGGCCTGAAAGTGTACAAAAAGAAGGGCCG
>JBDSLD010000124.1:0-4492 GCA_039916545.1 Ferruginibacter sp. | reverse complement strand
CGGGATTGTCAATACCGGTTTTACGAAAAGCAACGATGTTGTGAGCGACAAAAAACGGGCAGCCGTGAATGTCGATAGTGTTGAATCGGTTAAAGCTTTTATGAGTGTCTATAAAGTGTTGATGAGTGCCCGTTGCATGAATTGTCACCCGTCAGGGGATGTGCCGCTACAGGGTGACAATAGTTCCCTGCATACCATGGCGCCTAAGAGAGGTGTTGATGGCAAAGGTATTTATGCGATGAAATGCGCCAATTGCCACCAGCCAGAAAATACGCCCGGTCTGCATACACCGCCGGGAAATCCAAACTGGCATTTACCACCTGCCGATATGAAGATGGTTTTCCAGGGTAAAACGCCCCATGAATTGGCTAAACAATTGATGGATCCCAAACGTAACGGCAATAAGAATAAACAAAAGCTGATCGAACATGCGGATGATGGGTTGGTGTTGGCTGGCTGGAATCCCGGCGAGGGCCGTACACTGCCACCAATGAGCCATGCAGAATTTAAAAAGGCATGGGTCACCTGGCTCACAAAAGGCGGCTATGCGCCACAGGCGAAATAGTTTTTTGATTGAAGAGGAAATATTACTGATAATATAGTAATTCCTGTTCCATTATCAGCCCCGAATAAACTTTCGTTTGCTCAACGGTTACAGGACGTCCGGGAAGCTAACCAGGCTGTGGTTGATTTACTTGCTAAAATTGCCGCAGAAAAAAATACTGCACCGGCACAAATTGCGCTCGCCTGGTTGCTGGCGCAAAAGCCCTGGATCGTGCCTATTGCCGGGACGAGTAAACATAATCGCCCGGAAGAAAATTTTGGCGCGGTTAAGTTGGTTCTTACGGATGTTGATCTGCAACAAATACAAGCTGCTTCAGATAAATTCAAATACAGGGCACCCGTATCCTGAACATTTGCAAAAAGGGTTGGCAAATAAAAAATTTAACCAAATAAAAAAAGGGAATAAAATGTGCCATGATAATTGACTGCCAAAATAAAATACCAGGAGTAAGATAGTTAACGGAAATACAAGCTTAAGATGTACTTTTATTATTATGGCAAAAGATATTGAAAAGGAAAAACAACTGGCAGCAAAAGAAGCGGTAAAGTTAATCAGTAATAACCAGGTGGTTGGTTTGGGAACAGGATCTACTGCGGTGTATGCGGTGATGGAAATTGGCAAACTGGTTAAAGAAGGACTTACGATCAAGGGCGTGCCTACGTCAAAGAAAACCCGTGACCTTGCGTTGTCATTAAACATTCCTTTACTTGACATTAACTCCGTTAGCTCGATAGATATCACGATTGATGGGGCCGATGAATTTAATGAAGATTTGATATTGATCAAGGGTGGGGGAGGTGCATTGTTCACAGAAAAAATTGTCGCCCTCTTAACAAAACAGGAAATCATCATCGCTGATTCTTCGAAAAAAGTTGATGTATTGGGTAAATTCAAACTACCGGTTGAAGTGGTTCCGATTGCTTTTAATTATGTGTTGACGAAGCTTAAAGCGATCGGTGGAACCGGGAAGATCCGGTTGGTTGCTGATAAGCCGTTTATCACCGACCAGGGCAACTATATTGTTGATGTAGATTTTGGGGCCATTACAGCACCCGCTCCTCTTGCGCAAGCCTTAAAGGAAATTGAAGGCATTGTCGGACATGGCTTGTTTATCGATCTTACGGCTAAAATAATTATGGGAAGTGATGATTCAACCATAACATACCTGGCAAAGCAAAGCTAAATTGCGCCATCAATCTGTATTATGCATTTCATGTTCCGCAGGGATAAAATATCGACAGTTAACATATAAATGGAGGTAAGTTCCGCCACGGCCATTACCAAACATAAAAACGGATAGCTATCTATTTTTATATTTAACTGCAGCCAATTCTGCAAATACTAAAATTTTAAAATCCTGATCCTGGCAATAACCTTACTCCCCCTCCACCGGTATATAAATATCAAAGGTAGCGCCTTCATTTAATTTTCCCCGCGCGGTAATTAGACCTCCATGGTTTTCAACTATGCGTTTAGCGATCGTTAGTCCAAGGCCTGTGCCGCTTTGATCATCGGTGCCTTGTAGCGTTTTGAAAAGTTTAAAAATCAGGTCTGCATAATTTTCATCAAAACCCACACGATTATCGGCAATACTGATGTGGTAATAACTTACCCTGTCAGACAGGTTTTCATTCTTTAAATCAGCGCCTGTAGCAATTTCACTGCTTACCCGGATATGCGGCGCACGCCCGGGGTTTGAAAATTTAAGTGATCTGCAGATCTATTATATCGAATTTTTTTTCTACAAAATTGGAATCAAAGAAAGATATCAGGTCATTGATCAGGTGCCGCATCCTGGCAGCCGCCGTTTTCATCCTTTTAAAATAATATTGCCCCCGGCCCGACAAATTTGAAACTTCTATCTAAAATTACCGTCGCAAAAGTTTCAATTTTCCGTAAAGGTTCCTGCAGGTCATGGCTGGTGATGAACGCAAAAGTTTCCACCTCTTTGTTTAGTTTATTCATTTTTGAGCGCAGCGTGTTTACTTCATCCAGTGCATTCAGGTGGAAGGAAATTAAATCTGCAAATAAATTAAACATACCAATCACCGCAGGTGTATTCAATTTGTGTGGCTTGGGATCAATCGCGCAAAGCGTTCCAAAAAAACTTCCGTCTTTCCGGACGAAGGGTACAGAAATATAACTTTGAAAGCCATACATCGCAGGCGTATGATGGTTGTAAAACTCCGGGTCGTTTTTTACATGATCAATTACGATGGACCTTTTTAATTCCCGTACCTCGTTACAAATAGTTGTTTTGATCTGCAACTCATCGCCAGGCCTGAGCCCAAATGAAATATCATCCTTTACCATGCAGGTCATCCATTTATCTTCGGTTACCCTGGCTATTGCGGCAAATCCAATTCCCGTGGTTTCGCATATCACATTTAGTAAAGTGGGTACAACGGATATCTGCTCTATGTCATCAATGTCTTTTTGGAAATTTGTAGTGGTTTCAGTCATCTTTGTCGACCTGATAAAACTTTATTTGACACCGCAATAATAAAAGCTTCCACCGTTAAGCGAGGTTGATTGGTATTCATTTATTCATATGTCAATCGCCTGTAGCATAAAAACGCCATAGCTATCATTCATCTTTGTGACTATCTTTATTTTATAAAAAGTAAAAATGATGATCGCATCAAATTATTTTTTACTTTAAAGAAATAATAATAAATCATTTAAATAATGGACAAGGTTTCTGCACCTGCTTTGCGTGTAAGCGCTATAGATTTCTTACGTGGACTCGTCATGATAATAATGGCGCTGGATCATACGAGGGATTATTTTCATCATTATTCTTACTATTACAACCCTGCCGATCTAAGTCACACAAGCGTGCCCATTTTCTTTACCAGGTGGATCACTCATTTTTGCGCCCCCGTATTTGTCTTCCTGGCGGGGACTTCCGCCTTCTTATCTGGACAGAAGAAAAGTAAAAAGGAGTTATCAGGATTTTTGTTTAAAAGAGGCTTGTGGCTGATGATCCTTGAAATAACACTCGTAAGTTTCGGGTGGTTTTTCAATCCGCATTTTTCCCTCGTCGCTTTGCAGGTAATATGGGTATTGGGTTTATCGATGGTGCTGATGGCCGGCCTTATTTACCTGCCGCTGCAACTCATTTTTATCATCGGAATAATATTGATATTTGGACATGATCTCCTCGACACCATTCACGTGCCGGGAAATAATTTGGCAGGATTTGGCTGGAGCCAGCTTCATGAATTCAGCGTTTTTAAACTGCATGAACTCATTATATTTTCGGCTTATCCTGTAATTCCCTGGGTTGGCGTAATGGCCCTGGGTTATAGCTTTGGAACATTATATTCGGCTTCATTTGACGCTGCAAAAAGAAAACGGATTTTATTGCTGACAGGCAGTTTGGGCATCGTACTTTTTATTTGCTGCGCATCATTAATATTTATGGTGATCCGGTTAAATGGTCGGCCCAGCTGCCTGGCATATCTTCCTTTCTTTCTTTTTTAAGTGTTAGTAAATATCCACCATCGCTATTGTATTTGCTGATGACATTAAGTCCCGCCTTTATATTCCTGTCGCTATCGGAAAAGGCAACATCCGGTATCACCCGCGCTATTTCTCTGTATGGCAGGGTGCCGTTGTTTTATTACCTCGTGCATATTTATTTATTGCATTTCTTCGCCATGTTGCTGGCCTGGTTTACCGGGTTTGGCTGGCAAAAAATGGTCATTACCGGTACATGGGTCACGGACCAGGCATCGCTACGAGGCTATGGCCTAAGCCTGCCAATGGTATTCCTTATCTGGATAGTGGTCGTTGCCGGATTATATCCGTTGTGTAAAAAATATGACGCTTATAAACGTAACAATCGTTCGAAGTGGTGGCTAAGTTATTTATAGTATTGAAGCATATTAAAAGATTGCGATGATTAAAGCAAAATAAAGAGCC
>JBDSLD010000123.1:0-15269 GCA_039916545.1 Ferruginibacter sp. | reverse complement strand
GGCAGAAGAAGGTGTGATGTTGCTGAAAAATCATGTTGATACTTTACTGGTGATCAGCAATGATAAACTTCGCCACCAGTTTGGTAACTTAAAAATGAAGGAGGCATTTGAAAAAGCAGACAATGTTTTGGCAACTGCGGCAAAATGTATCACGGACGTGATCAACAGTACCGGCCAGATCAATGTGGATTTTGCGGATGTTTGTACGGTGATGAGCAATGGTGGTGTTGCTATCCTGGGAAGCGCGATAGCAGAAGGCGAGAACAGGGCGCAAATGGCCATTGAGAACGCACTGAATTCACCATTGCTGAATGATAGTGAGATCCGTGGAGCAAGATGGATATTGATCAACATCAATTCAGCAGAAGGCGAACATGAGTTTACCATGGATGAAGTTGAGATCATTCAAAATCATTTGCTGAGCCAGGCAGGCGATGAAAGTGACGTGATCCTTGGATTGGGATATGACAGCACGCTGGGTGCAGGTATCAGCATTACTTTAATTGCAACCGGATTTGAACATAAGGACCCGTTTGCAAAAACGATCAATCAGCCAAAGGAAGAAAAGAAACAGGATAAAGTTGACAAGATCGTGTTAACACTTGACATGCCGGCAAAAGACGAAAAAAAATTGGTGCAGCCACAACAACCAACGTTGCAATTTGAACTAAAGCCGGACCCGAAAGTACTTGCTAAAGAAATAGAAAAAGAACGTCTTAAACAGGAAGAAAAAATCGTCAGTGAATTGATGATGCCAACACTTAGTGAAGAAAATCCAGAGGAGAGAAAAGTAGATCTACCACGTAATAACACTGTGGAAAAATTAGATGAAGTGCCTTTGTTTTTTGAGATATCTTCGTCAGCAGATCAGGTTCCCGTAGTGGAATTTGATATACCAATCACTGTACCGGCCCCTGAAAAAACGCCCATTGTTAACAGCCCTAAAACCGAGGAACTATCCATTCATTATAAAGATGCTAGCAGCCTACCTGTATCGTCTGCAGGTGGTTATTTGGCCAAGCCCTCAAAAATATATGTAGAGGAGCAGCCAACAAATAAATCCAACACTTTAGAAGAGCTAACCTCATCGCAGAGTAAGGTACAGGAAGACGAGCCTGCATTGGAAATGCGAATGGTGGTTAAAGACTCCCATCAAGCGGCGGAGGAGAAGCCCAATGTACAACAAACTCAGCCAATCATGATTCCGAAAGTTGAGGAACAGGCGATGCCTGACGAAACTGAGGAACTACGGCGCCGGGCTATGGATCGCATTGCAAAACTGCGTAATTTGTCATTCAATATTAACGCGGCCGATCCGAATAATGAGTTTGAAACGGTTCCTGCTTACCTCCGCCGCAATATGGAATTGCACAATTCCATTGCAGATGTAGAAAGCTTTTACAGCAACTACACGGTAAAATCTGATGAAAATAACCAGGCTGAAATAAGCACAATCAATACCTTTTTGAATGGTAAAAAACCTGATTAATTAATCGGGTGCGTCGCCTTATTTCATCGTACCTGGATGGATAAGCGCGATTAAAAATTGCATCGTGTTTGATCTGCATAAGCAGATGTTTTATTATAGTTTGTTTGTGGCCCCTTACTGAAAAGTGAGGGGCTTGTGTTTTAAACAGTAGCGGCATTTGTTTTTTTCATACTGTTCAACTTGTACTCTTTTGTAGTATTGGTTATAGTGTCAATTTTTGAAATAAGTTGGTCCACTAAAAGCGGTCCTGTTATTATTGCGAGGGTTCCCGGGTAAATATAAATTTCTACTAACAAAACAGCCTGTCTTTACATACGGCGAACAAGTGGATGTTACTCCGGCGTAGTAACCTGTTATTTGTTGCGCTTAATTTAAAATTCAAAGCAGATTTTATCGATGACACAATCAGTCAGCGTTATCACTTTTAAATTTAAGATCCCTTTCGCCTGACAAATAATTGTGATAGTGATTTGATGGTTTGCACAAAGATGAATGAGATCCTGTTGTTATCAGCCTGTATCGTATGTAAGTAATTGCAGGTCATAATTTTTGTAAAAATTGAAAGTTGTTTCGGTATCTGACATCACCAAATAATCTGGCACGATTTTATAAAAGTCTTTAAAGAAATATTTATCACTTTCAACATATTCTACCATGTCAATCAACCTAATAGACAGCATTCAAAAAAATCTTGGTTTTCCTCCGCTTCAAAAAATTGATCCCAATACACAGGAAGTAAAGGTAGATGATAACAAGCCCAATGAGCACCGTTTTAGCCAGGCGGCGATACCGGCAGTATTAACCGGGCTTTACAAATATTCAACCACTGATGTCGGTGCTGAAAATATATTGAGGGGAGATATTTCCACAAACTGGGTAAATATTATTTTTGAAGACACTAAAGGTGAAGTGGTTCAAAAAATTTCAGACTATTCCTTCGTACCGTCAGATAGTGCACTCAGCCGGTTAAACGACATTGCCACCGAATCAATTCGTTTGATCAGGGAAAATGTTAAACCGGAAGGGAAAATGATGGATGTTAAGAATTTTATGTCCGGGCAAACAAATAATATCTTATCATATCTGCCCGAAGCATTACATATGGGAGAATTACTAAGGGATACAACGCTTGATGATAATACCAATAAAATGGAGGGTCCGATTTCAAGCCTGATGCATAAAATAGGCTCGGCATTTTCAAATCCGGAAGATGAAGAAAAACTGAATACTAAACCGTAGACGGTTGTAATTTTAATTACTTACCTCATCCCCTTTAGCAGTCAGATAAAATTGAAAATTTAAATCGCATCTTTTCAAAAATTATAAACAGTGTTTGCAAGAAAACGCTGAAACCCTTTACAGACAATGGATGGTGGAGATTTTTCTTGTTGAATATTATTAATCTGACACTAAAGAAATGGCATAAAATAAAATATTGCTGAGCTGTTTATTAAAAGGCATTTAAGTGTGGCCACTATTTGATCTGCTACGTCAGTAACCGGGTTAGCTGCCTTTCGTTGGTTCGGTTCCGATGAAATCGGAATTGAAAAAATGCGCAGCCTATTTTTTCAAAGAAGCAAAAATAGCAGCGTTCCGGTTATCCGCCAGCTGGCGGACCGGCTGTGGAGGCAAAAGTAGAGCGTTGACAGGTAGCTGGTGAAGTGAAGATTCGCATTAGAAAATATTCTAAAACCCTTACCATTTATTAATAACAGCGTTTTACTGCAGATACTAAATAACACTAAAGTGTTATCCATTGACGTCCTGAATATCTTCGTAACTTTTAATTTTGTTGTACAACGTTTTGCGGTCAATTTTTAGTAATTCCGCGGCCTTTGTCTTATTAAAATTTACTTCCTTAAGAACGTGCATGATGGTTTCATACTCTGCCCTTGAAGCTGTATCTTTTAAATCCATTGATATTGCCCTGTTTTCCACAGTCGCCTGTTGCTGTTGTGGCGGCGCGGTTGTATATCCCCCGGTAATCTCAACAGGCAGGGTAGATGCTGGTATTTTGCCACTATTGGTCAATAGCACACATCGTCGTACCACGTTCCTGAACTCTCTTAAATTTCCGGGCCATGGGTAATTGATAAACATTTTCAATACATCCTCATCAAATCCCTCTACTGTTTTACCAAGTTCGTGATTGGTTTTTTGTAAAAAGAAATCTGCAAAAAGAAGGATGTCGTCTTTCCTGTTTCTCAATGGAGGCAAATTGATCGCGAACTCGTTAAAACGATGATAAAGGTCCTCCCGGAACCTGCCATTGCGATAAGCGTCCTGGAGGTTTTCATTGGTCGCTACGATGATACGTACATCAACTTCCATTTCTTTATTTCCGCCAATTCTTTTAAATTTCCGCTCCTGGATCACCCGCAAAAGCGACGCTTGTATTTCAGAAGAAAGATTCGCCACTTCATCTAAAAATAAAGTGCCACCATTCGCCAGTTCAAAATGCCCCTCCTTGTCATTGATCGCTCCGGTAAACGCCCCTTTTACATGACCAAATAATTCGCTGCCAGCCAGTTCTTTTGATAAAGTGCCACAGTCCATAGCTACAAAAGGTTTTCCTTTTCTGCTACTTAATTCATGGATTGTTTTAGCGATCACTTCTTTACCCGTGCCGCTTTCACCATTTAATATGATGCTATAATTGGTAGGTGCTACCATTTCTACCTGGTTGTATAACTCTTTGGTGGCTATAGATTGCCCAACCAGGTAATCACTATTAAGATCAGTAGTTCTTCTAACGGTTTTAGAGGTAGTCCGGTCTTGTTCAGCCGATGCCGGGATATATGAACCGGGATTATTCAGGGCAGCGCTTAACACACTTAAAACTTCATCGGGTACAAGCGGCTTCGTGATATAATCATACGCTCCCGCCTTGATAACATCTACCGCGATCTTGATGTCTGAATAGCCGGTTATGATCAGCACAATCGTTTCAGGATTGTGTTGTTTTATTTCAATTAATACGTCTTTGCCATCTTTCTTTTCACCCAGCCTGAAATCAGATATTACGATATCAAACTGGCCGGCTTTAAATTTTTCAATTCCCTTGCTGCTACTGTGGGCCGTATCCACTGTATAGCCATTCTTACTTAAAAACCTGCTTAACAGTGCGCACATATCTACATCATCATCTATAACTAAAACACTTTTCTTCATGGATCAATTTTTTTTTATGAAGATACAACTACTTTGATATTTCTTCTTTTAATGTGGCGTTTGCAACAGGGATCTGCTCGATAATTATCCATTCGGAGTAATCACTTGGCTGAATTTTGGTGCCATATTGAGTGGCATATACTTTTGTGCATTCTGCGCCCAGGTAAAGGATCACTGAACTATAGTAAGCCCAGACCATAATAATGATCACCGATCCGGCTGCACCGAAAATCGTTGCTACATTGCTACGACCAAGATACCATCCAATGGCGATTTTTCCAAGAGTAAAAAGGACGGCTGTGATAAATGCCCCCACGCTTACATCTTTCCATTTGATCTTTGCGTCGGGCAGTACTTTAAATATTACGGCAAAAATTAATGTGGTAATTAAAAAAGTGATCAGGTTGTCAATTACCGGGATAAATATTTTGCCCACACCCGAAAACAGTTTATTCAGGTGATTGCCAATAATAGCGATCAATGCATTTAATAATAAAGAAACCATCAAAACAAAACCAAGGCTGATGATCAGAGAAAAAGAGATCAGGCGGCTGAAGATCAGTTTCCACCACACCTTTTTAGTTTTGATCTTTAGTCCCCAGATCTTATTTAATGAATCCTGGATCTCGCCGAATATGGCCGTACCACCGATCACAAGCACAACAATACTGACAAGCGTTGCAACAGGTGTGTTTTTTGTAAGATGGGTATTCTTTATGGTTTCCTGGATCTGGATGGCTGCATTGCTTCCGACGAGGTCCTTTATTTCGCCATAGATCTGCCCCTGGATAGCATCTTTACCAAAAATATATCCGCAGATGGCGATAATGATAATGATCACGGGAGCCAGCGAAAAAACGGTGTAGTAAGACAATGATGCACTATACTTCAACACATTATCATCAAAAAATTCAAGTATTACTTTTTTGATAAATAAAAAAATACCGGCAATTTTTCGTTTCATTTAAAATATTTAAAGTAGTAATATTTATATGCAATTTATGATAATCTTTTATCGGTGGCTACTTGTAAAACATATTTTGATTAAAGTCTTTTTAATAGAATATTTTTTTTTAATATTATACCTTGTTTCAAACGGTGCAAGGCATTATTATTTACAGGGTAAAATTCTGCCCAAACATCTAAAAAGGTATTTGCACATTAAATCAATTAACCATATTATAGTTATTGCTTACCCAACAAACATTGCTTAATTTTAGATATTAATAATATGAACCGTGCCGGCTGCCTTCTAACACAGATA
The DNA here is from genome assembly GCA_039916545.1 of Ferruginibacter sp. Lineage (GTDB taxonomy): Bacteria > Bacteroidota > Bacteroidia > Chitinophagales > Chitinophagaceae > Ferruginibacter. Next base: position 9,345 of record JBDSLD010000123.1, on the reverse strand, counting down.
GGGCCGGTAGTAAAAAGAAAAATTATGAAAAAGATATTGATTGCACTGGACTATAATCCCACCGCGGAAAAAATTGCAGAATCGGGTTACGCCCTGGCCAAAGCTACCAATGCGGAAGTCGTATTGATACATGTGGTGGCCGACCCCAATTATTATTCAACTATAGAGTATTCGCCCATTATGGGTTATACTGGTTTTAGTTCACCAGATTTGTTGATGCTCATAGATGACACGGAAATTAAAAAAGCATCGCAGGATTTCCTGGAGCAATCAAAAAAGCACCTGGGTGATGAAAGTATTACTACCATATTGGGCGAAGGTGATTGTGCTGATGCTATCCTGCAGGCGGCTACTGATTTAAAAGTAGATATCATTGTAATGGGAACGCACAGCAGGCGGGGACTGGATAAGATATTGATGGGCAGTATCGCGGAAAAAGTGCTGAATCATTCAGAAGTACCGTTATTTATTATCCCTACAAAACATGAAAAAAAGTAATTGCCGGGGTTGAACAGGCCTGGCAACAGCTCTTTTTATATATCATATTCCCGGGAATATGCCACCTGGGGCATAATGTAACAGCCACATCAGTGCAAATAGGCAGATCGTGCCTGGGAACGGACATGCGCACTCAACTAATTTAACTTTGCCGTACATTAATAAATACTATCCCTATTCAAAAAATTGTTATCCATGAACAAGCCAAAGCAACTTCAATGATTTGAGAAACCAATAAGAATAAATAAGTTAGATGCCGGACAACCGGGCCCAAAAATTCCTGGCCATACCTGGAATATTGTAGCCCCGACCTGTCCAATACTGTGAATTGTGTAATATATTGATATAATTGTGTAACATTTCGTGGTGGATGTTAGGCATCTTTACCTGCTATATGAAATGAATTCCATTTTAATGAACAGCCGATAGTAATATTTACTTTAATATAACTTGCTAATGAATATTTTCATTCAGGTTATTAAAAAAATTAATTCGTGAAGTTGTACATAAAAAATATGGTATCGGCCCGCTGCAAAATGGTGGCGAAGGAGGAATTAAAAAAATTAGGGCTTCATTACGTGATGGTTGATCTCGGGGAGGTTGAAATCATGGAAACCCTTTCTGAAGATGCGCGGGCTGCTTTAAAAATCGGCCTGTTAAAGTCTGGGCTCGAATTGATGGACGATAAAAGAAGCATGCTCATAGAAAAAATAAAGAACATCGTGATAGAAGTTGTTCATTATCCGGAGGAACCGCTTAAGACAAATTTTTCCGACCACCTGAGTAAAAAACTCAATCACGATTATACTTACCTTTCGAATTTATTTTCTGATGTGCAGGGTACCACCATTGAACATTTCCTCATTGCACATAAGATAGAAAGAGTAAAAGAATTGCTGGTTTACAATGAGCTCAACCTGACAGAGATCGCTTATAAAATGAATTATAGCAGCGTAGCTCATTTATCTAATCAATTCAAAAAGGTAACAGGACTTACACCTTCTCATTTTAAAAAACTAAAAGATAAAAGGCGCAATGCCCTGGAAAATATTTAACTAAACAACCTGGAAGTATATAACTATTTTGTCTTAATTTTTTGCTTAACCAGCAGGTAATTTTAACAGTAGATTTAATAAATAAAGATCGGAATGTTTACAAAGAAGATCGATACCAACGTCGTTTTATCAGATAACCTGTTTCCTGTGGTCGGTATTGGCGCATCTGCAGGTGGCCTGGATGCTTTTAAAAAATTATTGAAAGCCATTCCTAAAGATTCCGGAATGGCCTTCGTGCTGGTGCAGCACCTGGATCCCAGGCATGAAAGTATGCTCCCGGAAATCCTGCAAAAGGTGACGAGCATTCCTCTATCCGAAATTTCGGACGATGTAAAAGTTGAGCCAGATCATATTTATATCATACCCAGTAATAAAATGCTGGTGGCTACTGATGGCATCCTGAAATTGAGCCCCCGGCCTTTGAAAACAAAAAACGAACTAAATTTACCGATTGACATTTTTTTTACTTCTCTAGCTGAAGTACACCAGTCCCATGCCATCGGTGTGGTATTGTCCGGCACGGCATCAGACGGCACGATGGGCCTGAAGGCAATTAAAGATCATGGCGGCCTTACTTTTGCCCAGGACAAGGAATCTGCCCAGTATGAAAGTATGCCTGGCAACGCTGCCCAGGCGGGCGTGGTGGATTTCATTTTACCGCCCCAGGAAATTCCGCTGAAATTGATGGAACTCATGGGGCGTATCAACCGCAGTGATGAGGAATTGAGAAATGGCCCTGATCATGATGAAGAAATATTTAAGCAAATACTTGCCCTCCTGCGTATCCGGAAAGGCACCGATTTCACTTACTATAAACAAACCACTATCCGCCGGAGAATACTTCGCCGGATGGCACTTAACAAAAATGACCACCCGGTCATGTATCTCAAATTTTTAAGGGAGCATAAAGCAGAACAGGATATTTTATACCAGGACTTATTAATTCCTGTCACCAGTTTTTTCCGCGACCGTGCAAGTTTTGACAACTTGTCGGAGACAGTATTGCCGTTGCTTGTCAATAATAAGGTTGCCGGCGAACCCATACGTGTGTGGGTGGCCGGATGCAGTACCGGTGAAGAGGCTTTCTCAGTGGCCATTTGCATACGGGAATATTTGAATAGCAGGGAAAATATGCAAAACGATGGCGTGAAAAACAATGATTTCCGGGTGCAAATATTTGCCACAGATATCAGCGAACCTGCCATATCTAAGGCAAGGAGAGGCGTTTATTCAAAATCGGATATCGGAGAGGTCAATCCCCAACGGCTACAGGAATTTTTTGTCAAGGTAAACGGAACCTACCAGGTAAATAAAACCATCCGTGATATGTGCGTTTTTGCCGTACATAATTTTTTGAAAGATCCTCCTTTTGCGAAAATGGATCTTGTCAGTTGCCGCAACGTGCTTATTTATATGGAACCTTACCTTCAAAAAAAAGCTCTTACAACTTTTCATTATGCCCTTGTTCCAAAAGGTTACTTATTACTGGGCAAATCAGAAACCTGCGGCAGTGTTCCGGACCTTTTTGACTCCTATACAAAAAATGATAAATTATTTTTACGCAAGGACGTACCTGCCAGGTACATGCATGTAGCCAGTCAGCGAAGTGAACAAAATTTTCGTGATATTGATACCAACACAAAGACGGAAGGCAAACTTGCCGACTTTCAAAAAACGGCCGATGATATCCTGCTTAGTAAATTTACACCTGCGGGCGTAGTAGTAAACGAGGCTATGGAAATTGTGCATTTCCGGGGCGCTACCGGATCTTACCTGGAGCCATCGCCTGGTAAAGCAAGTTTTAACTTGTTAAAGATGATCAAAGAGGGGCTGGCTTTTGAATTGCGAAATATCCTGCATAAGGCTAAAACTGAAAAAGAACCAAGTATAAAAGAAAATATTCCTGTTGAGATCAACGGCGAGCAACGAAATATTACCATTGAAGCCATACCGCTGCGCAATGTGATCGAACCCCATTACCTGGTACTTTTTCATGACAACAATATTGTATCCGGCACCCGGTCAAAAGCGAAAGGCAGTAAATCTTCCAAAATAAATAATGATGAAAAAGACCTGCGTATCCAACAATTGGAGCGGGAACTTTCACAGACGCGGGAAGATATGCGAACCATTACAGAGGACCAGGAAGCTGCCAACGAAGAACTGCAAAGCGCGAATGAAGAGCTACTGAGTGGAAGCGAAGAATTGCAAAGCCTGAATGAGGAGATGGAAACCAGTAAAGAGGAACTGCAAAGTACCAATGAAGAACTGATCGTCATCAACCAGGAAATGATCAGCCTGAACGAACAGGTTACAGAAGCACGCAATTATGCCGAAGCAATCGTAAGTACCATTAAAGGCCCACTGATCATATTAGATAAGAACCTTCGTATAAAAAGCGCCAACGAGGCATTTTATAAAACTTTCATGGTAAGCGAAAGTAATACCGAAGGAAGGCGCTTATATGAATTGGGTGACCGCCAGTGGGACCTGCCAGACCTAAGGTTTATGCTGGAAAATATTATTCCAAAAAAAGAAAGATTTTCCGACTATGAGATAACGGGTTATTTTCCTAATATCGGTGAGCGCATTATGTTGCTGAATGCGCTGGAGCTAAAAGAGGAAGCTGGAAGTGAAAGGCTCATATTGCTGACCATCGGAGACATTACAGAAAAAAGAATTGCAGAAAATAAATTGTTTGAGAGCGAGAAGAAATTCAGGACCATGGCTGATTTTATCCCGCAGATAATATGGACCGCCCAACCGGACGGCAAGGCTGATTATTATAACAGGCAATGGTATGCATTCACGGGATTCGAGGCGGGGGAAACTAACCAGGATTGGCTTCAACTGCTGCATGAAGATGACAGGCACGGATATGTGAAAGCCTGGAACCGGTCAATTAAAACCCGCGAACCTTACCAAATGGAATTTCGGCTCAGGGTTAGGCAAACTGACGATTACCGGTGGTTCCTGGCGAAGGCATCTCCTATTAAAGGAGACGATGGTAAAATAATAAAATGGTTTGGATCGCTTACCGAAATCCATGAACAAAAACTGATTGGGGACGAACTGTTGAAAGCAAAGCTGCTGGCGGAGCTATCTGCAAAAACAGCCAGGGAAGCTGTAAGTTCCAAGCAACAGTTTTTGAGCAATATGAGCCATGAGATCCGCACCCCGATGAATTCAATCATTGGCTTTACAAAAGTTTTAATGCGGACTCCTTTAACAGATAAACAAAGAGAGTATATAAACGCTATCAAGATATCCGGGGATATGATGATCGTTTTGATCAATGATATTCTCGACCTGGCTAAAGTAGATGCAGGCAAGATGACCTTTGAAAAAATCCCATTCAAATTACAGGATACCCTGGCATCCATGCTTAATTTGTTTGAGATAAAATTGAAGGAGAAAAATATAGAAATGGTGAAGCAATATGATCCGCTTATCCCGGAAGTATTGAGTGGCGACTCTGTTCGTTTGCACCAGGTTATTTTGAACCTCATTAGTAACGCGGTGAAGTTTACGACCAAAGGTAAAATTACCATCGCTGTGCGGTTATTGAAAGAAGATGAAGAAAAAGTGAATATAGAGTTTACAATAACTGATACAGGAATAGGTATACCGGAAGATAAAATTCACCTGATTTTTGATAACTTTCAACAGGCCTACACGGATCATATTCGCTCTTTTGGCGGCACAGGTTTGGGGTTGTCCATTGTAAAGAAATTATTGGAGGCCCAGGGTGGCACAATTAATGTAGAAAGCAAATTGAATGAAGGATCTGTTTTTACATTCACATTGGATTTTCTTAAAACAACCGAAAAGCCCGCAGTAGCTGCTCATGACGATTTTTTTATGGAAGATTCGAAAAAAAATATAAAAGTGCTGGTGGCTGAAGATATTCCATTGAATCAATTGTTATTGAAAACAGTGTTGTCCGATTTTGGGTTCCAGATGGAAATAGTGGAAAATGGAAAATTAGCTATCGAAGAATTAAAAAAAAGTATCCAGGGCAAAACCGGAGAATATGATATTGTTTTAATGGATCTGCAGATGCCGGAAATGAATGGTTTTGAAGCGGCCAGTTTTATAAGAAAGGAACTTCATTCGGATATTCCTATAATTGCACTTTCAGCAGACATTACTACAGGGACAGTTGAAAAATGTAAAGAGGCCGGAATGAATGATTATATTTCTAAGCCCATTGATGAAAAACTACTTTTCAGCAAGGTTATCTATTTGTTGAAACTGCCAGTAATTACGGAAGAAAATATTGGACCGGAAATTCAGGCATCACTTAGTGATCCTCGCAAATATACAGACCTCACTTATTTACATCAACGCACCAAATCAGATCCGGTACTTATAAAGGAGATGATCAGGATATATATTGAACAAACGGCTACACTGATTTCAGCTATAAAGGAAGGTATGGACAAAAAGGATTGGGTATTACTACAATCGGCCGCCCACAAGATGCTGCCTTCTTTTACTATTATGGGTTTCGATGGCGTGTATCAAAACATGGTAAAAAAGATCCAGGAATATAGCGGTGACCCGGAACAGTTTGACGCCATTGAGCAGTCGGTAGTTAAAATAGAAGCTGTTTGTAAGCAGGCAATTGTAGAACTCCGGGAAGAGTCGGATAAAATGAATACTCAATGAACAATATTCTTATATAAAATCACGCCATGAGCACAAATAAAAAAGTGTACATTTTCCTGGTAGATGACGACCCGATGTACCTAAAATTATTAAATAGTGAATTGAGCGAAAAGACAGAATATGTCATCGCTACTTTTTCAACGGGAGAACGATGTCTTGAAAGTTTGTCGGAACGACCAGATATAGTGGTATTGGATTATTATTTGAACGGCATTGAAAAAAACGCTTTGAACGGATCGGAAACACTTACGAGGATCAAGGCAGAATACCCGGACCTACCCGTGATCATGCTTTCGGCACAGGATAAAATAGAAGTGGCCGTAAACTGTATGAAACTCCAGGCTTTTGAATATATTGTAAAAAGTGAAACCGCCTTAGCAAGATTGCACAGTTCCATCGCAACTATGCTGCATTACAGAAAAATGGAGAAGACGCTGAGCTGGTATATGGAAAAATTATGACCCTGTCTCTCCCTTCATTCATAGTCTTCCCCGTAATACCCGGTCAATAATATTTTGCTTTAACGGTTTTACCGTATAAGCCCTGACCCTGGTCAATAACCACCCATACTCCGGTCATTTTATAATCGCTCAATTGACCATCGGCCCGTTCTATGCTTCCTGTTTTTCGTACCAGCCTTTTATTTACCGGGCAAAATATCAGTGAATTATATAACAAATAAACAGATTTGTGTAATAAAAGACATAAATAAAGGATTTCCTTTGCAATAGGTTTTTCATAGGATATTGGATAAAAAAACGGAGCTGGATTTCTATCCGGTTCCACTTTTTTTAAGAGGCAAAATGTTGTATAATTTACCTGGAAACTTCCTTTACAAATTCACCATAGGTTTATCGAAGATTTTTTTGTTACCGATTATTTATAATGCCGGCAAAGGAAAAAATTTCACTATTAAGGTTAACACTAATTGGTCTGGATGATTGACCATGACGCAAAGAATATTGCTAATTTGGAGTGTGTCCATACAAACATATTTTCATATTATAGTATTATTATTTGAAAAAAAGTCGCAATTTTGTTATTGCTTGTTTTTTTTAAAAGCAGGTAAAGAGCAGTTAGTTTTGGTAATGGCTCCCTCTTTTGGGGGCCATTTTTTTTGTATTTAACCAATTGTATGTATCAGTAAGGGATACAGGTTGGTTATTGTTAATTGTCTTTAAAAGTATTATGCTGACTTCCTTAAGGGATTGCCAATATTTTTGATAATAGCTTGTTCATCAATCATTAGTTCAAGGAAACTTAATATACAATAAATCAGTAAATTATATAACTAAAAATCGTAATTGTGTAAGAATTGCAATTGAAATTTTTCCAACTTTACCATACAGAAATTCTTGTAAAAAAAAATAAGGATTGCTGCTCATCGCCTAACATATTTGGCGGCTTAAATAATCGGTGATCCGCCTCCGACTGAACAGAAGTTATTTATCAGGGAACCACCCGTTTTAAAATCTATAGTCCTTTTCAGAAATACTGTTTGATCCCCGTCAGGCAGTATTTTTTTTGAATACAGGCCCGAATGGTAATTATTTTCCAAAAAAATCCGCCTTTTATACAAAGGTCAGTGTTCAGTTAAGGCTGACAAAAAGGCGAAAATTAATTTTGGTTTTATATTTGCAATTATTGTAAGCAAATACTAATATGGAATACAATAAATTAACAAGAGAAGAAGAACAGGTGATTATTCACAAAGGAACCGAAAGGCCCTATATTGGTGAATACACAGATAATAAACAGGCTGGTACTTATGTATGCAGGCAGTGCAACGCACCGCTGTATCTTTCCAAAGATAAATTTGATTCGCATTGTGGATGGCCAAGTTTTGATGATGAAATACCCGGTGCGGTAAAACACTTACCCGATGCGGATGGTCGAAGGATAGAAATTGTTTGTGCAAACTGCAGCGGACACCTGGGCCATGTTTTTAAAGGCGAAAGATTTACCGCAAAAAATACCAGGCATTGTGTTAACTCTATTTCGATGAAATTTATCCCCCAGGAAAAACAGTAATCAAACCTGCTCCGGCGGTTTTACCGAACCTGCTTAAAAATGGATTTCCTCCCCTGGCTTTTTCATACCGGACAAGAAAATCACGGTTCGTAAAAACGCAATTTATTTTGTAACAGGACGATCTCGTCCTGTTGGTTTTTTAACCTGTCCAGTAAATAAGTGATTGCTTCAACCCCTTCAGGATTAATTTGCAGGTCGTTATGCAACCTGACAAGTTTCTCTACATAACTGATATCGCTCTGGGGTATAAACGCTTTATCCTCTTTGGTAGTGATTTCTATCAGCCCATATTCATGTAATGTACTGATGAAAGAAAATTCAACATTGTGCCAAATACAAAAATTGTCTACCAGTATTAATTGTTCTGTTTGCATACAACATATTTTAAGACGTGGATGATGCTAATTCCATGAATAATGCTTTTTGTTTTTCAGTCAGATTAGTGGGAAGTTGTATACTATAAGTAATATAGAGATCTCCAAATTCACCGTCTTTTTTGTAAACCGGGAAGCCCTTCCCCTTAAGCCTGGTCTTGGTACCGTTTTGCGTTTCGGGTTTCACTTTAAGTTTTATTTTTCCACCCATGGTATCTACAGTTGCGTCTCCGCCCAGCAGAGCGGTGTATAAACTAAGTGGTTCTACAATATGCAAGTCGTTGCCCATTCGCTTGTACCTCGGGTCATTTGCGATTGCAAAGGTGAGATAAAGATCTCCGTTTGGCCCGCCGTTAACGCCAGGGGCGCCGTATCCGTTAAGCTTAATTGCCTGCCCGTTTTCCACACCTGCAGGTATAGTAATACGCAGGTTTTTGCCGTTTACGCTTAATGTTTGTTGATGGGTAGTATAAGCATCGTTTAATGTAAGCCGCAATTCGCTGTTATAGTCCTGCCCCCTGAATTTTGCCTGGCGCCTTTTCCCTTCTCCGCCACCGCCGAACATGGAGGAAAAGAAATCAGAAAAATCACTGGAATCAAAATCTCCTGAAAACTCTTGTCCTCTTGCGTGCGTCGATCGTCTGCCAGATTGTTGTGCTTTTTCAAACTGGTCGGAATGTTGCCAGTCTTTTCCGTACTGGTCATATTTTTTTCTT
>JBDSLD010000122.1:0-13987 GCA_039916545.1 Ferruginibacter sp. | reverse complement strand
GGTTAAAGTGGATGTTTACTCCTTACATCAGTGTGGTTCTGTGAGCTCATTGAGTATCAGATTGACTGTTAGAAGTCCTATAGAAGATTAAACTTTTTAAGCTGACAGGCAAAGAGCCTTTGATTTTTATTTACTTTAAAAAGCAAATTTATGAGTAAAAAAACATCAAAAAAAGCAGAAAAACAAAACGTTGTTTCAATGGAATTGGTACATGCGCATGCAGCCGGGATCGATATTTCTGATTCAGAACATGTTGTAGCTGTACCGGAAAGCGTTTGTAAAGAACGTGTGAAAAAGTTTGGGACTATGACATGCGATTTGCAATTGATAGTCCTATGGTTAAAGGAATGCCTGATTAAGACCGTAGCTATGGAAAGTACGGGTGTTTACTGGAAACCATTATTTAGCCTGCTTGTTCGGGAAGGTTTTGAAGTCTACCTGGTAAATTCAAAAACCGTAAAAAATGTATCCGGCCGAAAAACAGATGAAGATGATGCCATGTGGATACAAAAGCTTCACAGTTGTGGCTTACTGAAAAGTTCCTATTTGCCGGATGGCCAACAGGATGCCCTGCGTACACTGGTAAGATTCCGCAGAACTTTAGTACAGGACAGTAGTCGTTTTGTGAACCGGATGCAAAAATCAATGGAACTGATGAACATTAAGTTTCATACGGTTATTAGCGATATTGTCGGCCAAACGGGCAGAGCTGTTATAGAGGCAATTATTGACGGAGAACGTAATGCGGAAAACTTTCTACCGCTTATAGGCAAAAAAATAAGGGCGGATCATGAAACTATCAGAAAATCATTGGAAGGCAACTGGCTGGAAGAACATCTTTTTGCCTTAAAACAAAGTTATGAAATGTATAAAATCTTTCAGGAACGCATTGTGGAGTTTGATAACCAGATAGAAAAGCAGTTGGAGCAGTATGAAGCCCAATGCAATGAAGGGGTGATAGAAATAAAAAAAAGCGATACTAACAAAAGGGAGGCTGACAACAGTGCGCCTGGGAAACAAAAACAGAAAAATAAGAATCATCCACGTTTTGATGTAAGGGGATTTTTGGAAAGAATACATGGTGTGGATGTACTGGCTATCTATGGACTTAGTGAGTTAAGCGGGCTGGAAATATTGGCAGAAACGGGGACGGATTTAAGCAGATGGGAAAACGAAGCCCATTTCAGGTCCTGGCTTAACCTGTGTCCCAATAATAAAATATCAGGGGGGAAAATCATAAGCAGCCGGATGATGAAAAAGAAGCCTAACTCTGCAAGCCAGGCTTTCCGTTATGCAGCAAATGGGCTTCAAAGAAGTAATCACTGGCTTGGTGATTATTTCAGAAGAATGAAAACAAAGGGGGGCAACAAATATGCAGTATTGGCAACAGCAAGTAAAATAGCAACGATTTATTATAAGGTGGTTCGTTATAAGAAAGACTTTACCCCATTGGACCTGGCAGAGTACAAGGAAAAACATAAACTGGCGAAAATTTCTTATCTGGAACGTACCCTCAAACGCTTAAAAGGAGAGGCTGCATAAAGGGGTAGTTGTATAGAAGTAACCGGGTTAGCTGCCTTTCGTTGGTTCGATTCCGATGAAATCGGAATTGAAAGAATGCGCAGCCTATTTTTTCAAAGAAACAAAAACAGCAGCGTTCCGCTTATCCGCCAGCTGGCGGACCGGCTGTGGAGGCAAAAGTAGAGAGTTGACAGGTAGTTGTTGAAGTGAAGATTCGGATTGGAAAATATTCTAAACCCTTACCAGTTATTAATAACCGCGTTTTCTTGCAGACACTAACTAATTGCGTGGGTAAACCGCTTAGCGATCCAAAACTTTTATCTACTCAGCATGCCGTTGTTGCGTCTCTGACCAACAACGAAGTCAAGTTTCTAAAACCTGGTTGTACATCAAAAAATATTTAACATTTAATACCTCTCAATAAACCGGTACAAATTAAAATCCATCCCCGCAGTATCTATTTCATTTTTTATTTCGGCTTTATTGATATCCTTCATCCTTTTTTGCTGGATAAGAAAATATGCCTTTTCCGCCAGCAACCAGGATCGTTTATCATTAAAATGCGGATGAGCGAGATGCGACATTATCTCTCCAAATAATTCTTTGATGCCCTCTTTTTGGGAAGCGATGGTCTTAATAACCGGAATGGGGATATCCTTTTTATGAAATGCCGGCGCAAGCATTAACCTCAAATTTCTTACAAACAGGTCTGCATCCGGGCGATCAGCTTTATTTACCACGAATATGTCAGCGATTTCCATCAGGCCCGCTTTCATTGTCTGTACCTCATCGCCCGCTTCCGGTACCACTACCACGATTGTGCTATCCGCCAGTCCTGCAATTTCAATTTCACTTTGTCCCACACCGACTGTTTCAATAATAATGTAATCAAAAGGAGCGGCCTTTAGCAGGTCGCTTATCTCGATGATCTTTGGATGCAATCCGCCAAGCGAGCCCCTGGTGGCCAATGACCGGATAAATACACCCGGATTATTATACCAGTCACTCATTCTTATCCGGTCGCCGAGTAATGCGCCCAGGTTAAACGGCGAAGAAGGATCGATGCAAAGGACGCCGACTTTTTTATTTTCTTCCACCAGTATTCCTATCAGTGCATCCGTCAAAGTACTTTTACCGGCGCCCGGCGGACCTGTAATGCCAATAATAGGTTTGTTAGACGGGGGCAATAATTGCAACAATTCCTCATACCCGCTTACTTCATTTTCTACCAATGAAATACAACGCGCCAGCGCCTTAACATCGCCTTGCTGAACCTGGTGCAGGTATTGTTGCCACATGAAACAAAATTGATTGTAAATAAATCAAATTCCAAAAATACATGATTGGCAACCCTTTCCAGGATCGGGCTGCCCCTTCCTTTTTCAGTTTTCATTATTACCTTCGGTTAAAATTTGTAGCTGAAAGATGACCAACTTCATACCCATATTTCCATTAGGCATTGTAGTGTACCCGGGCGAAGAGTTGAACCTGCATATATTTGAACCAAGGTATAAGCAATTGATCCTGGATATCCGGGATAATAAAAAGCCATTTGGCATCCCTGCAGTGATCAATAATATGGTCAGCGAAATGGGCACACTGATCGAACTTGTTGAAATAAAAGAGGTATACGACAATGGGGAAATGGACATCCGCACAAGGGGCACACAGGTTTTTCGCATACTGGAAATTGTAAAGTCGGTGCCGGATAAATTATACAGCGGCGCCATCGTAAATTACCCGGAAAATTATTCAAATGGCAGCAGGCCAATTATGGAAAAAATAATAGCCGGGATACGCCAGCTGCATACTATGCTAAAAGTAAATAAAACATTTACAAAGAAGGACGATGACTTGTGGAGTTACGAAGTGGCCCACCATGCCGGGTTATCTTTAAACGAAGAATACGAATTATTGCAGTTGATGCATGAATTGCAGCGCCAGGAATATTTAAAACAACACCTGGTAAAAGTATTACCGGTATTAACAGAAATGGAAACATTAAAGGACAGGATACAACTGAACGGGCATTTTAAAAATTTGAGTGGGTTTGATATATAGTTTGTTCAAGGGTTCCCGTTTAAGTTTTCGGTTGATAACCTGATAAATTACTTACCTGTTGATTTACAGCGCCTGATTGTTAAATTATTCATTTTCCATTTATTTTAATCGTATAATTATGCACTGTATTCAACAGGAACAGTAAACGGAAAATAATAAACATGACAACAACGCTCTGCCTGGATTTTGGAAATACCCGGTTAAAAGCAGCCATATTTGAAGCCGAAGTTTTCAAGACTGAACTGATCCTGGCTGATGATAGTAATTCAACTATTGAAAATTTACTTACCCAATACCAGCCGCAAAAAGCAATCCTATCCTCAGTTATTAATCACAACCCGGAAATAGAAGCGATCCTGGCAGGGCAAACCCATTTTCATAAACTTTCTCACCTAACCAAAGTCAACTTTACGACGCCTGTGGGTAAACCGGAATCTATTGGTGCCGATAGATTGGCATTGGTTGCCGCTGCGGTTCATTATTTTCCAAACCAAAATAATTTGGTGGTCGGGCTGGGCAGTTGCATCACCTATAATTTTATCAATCAATACCATGTCTTTCTGGGAGGGGCTATTTCGCCCGGTATGGAAATGCGTTTTAAAGCCATGCATGAACATACAGCGCTATTGCCGTTAGCAAAAAAGAACTGGAATTTCCCTGTAATTGGATATGATACCAAAACAAATTTGCAAAGCGGTGTAATCGCCGGAATCACCTATGAAATAAGGGGATTCATCGATTTTTATGCCGGAAAATACGGCAACTTTAACGTCGTTTTAACCGGGGGTGATTCGGCCTATTTTGCCGGTCAACTTAAATACAAGATATTTGCAGACTTAAATTTCTTATTCAAAGGACTGTATGCACTCAGCGAAACTAACACTTACTAAATTTTTACCCGTATTTATTGTGGCTTGTGGCTGGCAGCATGCGGTTTACTCACAGGAAAATTCCCCTTATTCCCGCTATGGTTTGGGTGATATAATTCCGAAATCAAACATCGTATCACGTGGAATGGGAGGTATCGCCGGAGGTATTTCAGATTATCAAAGCATCAATTTTATCAATCCCGCCAGTTATGGCAATTTAAAAGCGACCATCTTCGACATTGGTTTTGAAGCCGACAGGCGCACATTAAAAAGTACTAATCCGGCCGCAAGATTTTCTGCTACGAATGCGGTGATATCTTACCTCCAGCTTGGTTTTCCGATTAAAATGAAGAAGGCGAATAAGAAAGATATTTTTTGGGCAATGAACATTGGCCTCAGACCGGTATCTAAAATAAATTACAAGATCACCAAACAGGAGCGTTTACCCGGAGTAGATAGCCTGGGCACTATTTATGAGGGCAGCGGCGGGATGAGCCAGGCTTATTTGGGCACCGCAATCAGTATCAAGCATTTCAACATTGGTGTTAACGGGGGGTATATGTTCGGCAACAAGGACTACAGCACCAGGTTGACCTTTTTAAACGACACCGTTAGTTATGCCCAATCCAACACGCAGACCAAAACCAACTTTGGCGGTTTATTTATTAACGGTGGTATCCAGTATGACTTCAGGCTTAAAAACAAGAAAACTAAAAAAGAAAGTATCATCCGTTTTGGCGCCTATGGTAATTTAAAACAAACCCTCACAGCCAGCAAGGATGAAATAGTGGAAACTGTTCAATATGATGCTGCAGGCAACAAAGTGCGCATAGATAGCGTGTACGAAAATAACATAAAGGGAAATGTAGTTTACCCGGCAACTGTAGGTTTCGGGGTTAGTTATCAAACATTGAACTGGTTATTCGGGGCAGATTTTGAAACTACCAAATGGCAGGATTACCGGTTTTATAACCAGACCGACCTGGTTCAAAATTCCTGGAAAATACGCGTGGGCACAGAATATTTCCCGTTGAAAGATAATACCTCCTTTAAAAAATATTTCAGTTTTGTAAAATACCGCTTTGGTTTTTATTACGGCCCCGATTATATCAGGGTCAATAACAGCCTGCCTGAATATGGGTTTTCCTTTGGCGCAGGCTTTCCTTTAAAACTAAGAAAAAGCTATTACGAAACTCAAACTTCCATGTTAAATACTGCTATTGAGTTTGGTAGCCGGGGCGATAAAAAATCCAATCTCCGGGAAAGCACCTTACGGATAAGTGTTGGCTTATCTTTAAGTGATCTTTGGTTCATTGGACAGAAATACCAATAACACACAAATATGACCATTCGTTTAGCCGATATAAAATTATTTGCAGCCTTCATTACAGGCTGCTTTTTTTTATGCAGCTGCGAAAACGACCTGGGGGTAATTAAAGAGTTGAATGCTAAAAAAACAGCTGTTGAAGAGGCCAAAACAGTAGTGGTTCATTATTCGATCAATGGAAAGAGAAAGGCAATTTTAAGGAGTCCGCTTATGTACCGGGTACAGGATTCGGTGCCTTATGTCGAATTTCCAAAAACAATACACGTCGATTTTTATAGTGAAAACAACAGCGATAGCGTGGAAAGTAAGCTGGATGCGCGGTACGCGAAATATAAAGAAACCCAGAGCAGGGTCTTTTTAAAAGACAGCGTCCGGGTGATCAACATTACAGGAGATACACTTTACTGTGATGAACTATACTGGGACATTAAAAGAACCGGCACTGAATTTTATACAGATAAACCGGTACGTATCCGCACTAAAACTGAGATCATTGACGGCATCGGCATGGAAGCCAGCCAGGATTTTAAAGGCTATCACATCATCCATCCGGTAGGAGCCGTAAAAGTGCGGTCCTCTGAGTTTCCCGATTAAGAAATTAATAAAATAACTTATAAGCTTTTCCCCGATATCGTAACTTTAAGCTTTCAAAAACACCATTGGGATAGTGTAGAAACGATCATCAAAACAAAACCTGCACTACAGAAATATCGATATGAATACAATAACTGTTAATGGAATACCGAATTGTGATATAATAAAAAAGACATTGAACTGGTATAAGAAAAAGAATATCGATGTAGATTTTTATGATTATAAAAAATATGGGCTTACAAAAGAAAAATTAAACCGGTGGTGTAAGCAGGTTGGATGGGAAACACTGCTAAATAAGAAAAGTACGACCTGGCGAAGTTTAGCAGCCGAAGTGCAGCAAACGATTACCAATGAGGAAGCGGCGATCCGATTGATGTTGGAATATACAAGCATCATCAAAAGGCCGGTAATAGAAATGAATAACAAATTGATAGTAGGGTTTAACGAAACATATTTCACCAAACAATAAAAAAACAAAAAAATGAAACGTAACGCAACGGCCGTTTGGAACGGCACAGGTAAAGAAGGTACTGGCAATCTTACCACGCAAAGTACTACATTGGATAAAACACAGTATTCCTATAACTCACGTTTTGCGGAAGGTGTTGGTACAAACCCGGAAGAGTTGGTAGCTGCCGCGCATGCAGGTTGTTTTTCTATGGCGTTGAGCTTTGGATTGAACAAGGCAGGTTTTACGGCTGATGAAATAAATACAAAATGCGAGATCACGCTGGATCCGGCACAAGGCAAGATCACTGAATCGCACCTGACCATATCTGCAAAAATTCCCGGTATCAGCCAGGAGCAGTTTGACACCGCAGTAAAAGATGCATCGGCTAATTGCCCGATCTCAAAATTGTTGAATACAAATATTACCCACGAGGCGGTATTGGGTTAATACATTTGTACTCAAAATTTATTTCACGCAAGGGCGCGAAGGAAATACAAAAGGCGCAAAGGAACAAGTAACAAAGATTAAACTCTTTGCATCTTTCTTGTTTTCTTTGCGCTTTTGCGTGAAATGAACTTCCCCTAAAATTTTAGTGCATAGCCTCAGCCAAATCTACCTTCTTTGCTTTATGCCCTTTTACCATCAATACGAACGGTACGCAGATCAGGAAGATCACGCCCAGGTAAAGAAACACATCCATGTAAGATAATACGGCTGCCTGTTTGGTTACGATATGGTCCATGGCGGAATAACTGCTTTTAAGCGCCACATCCGTATTCATTCCTTTATTAATAAAGTTATGTTGCATCGCCTGGATCCGTTGTTGTATCGCGGGGTTGTTTGCATCGAGGTTGCTTACGAGGTCGCTCCGGTGTGTCATGTTTTGCCTGGACATAAACGTAGTGATCAGGGCCACGCCGAATGATCCGCCCAACTGCCGCATCATCCCAGTAAACGCGGCGCCCTGGCCTATTTGCTGTCCCTTTAAGGTAGACAATGAAAGTGTTGTGATCGGGATAAATAACATACCCATTCCAACCCCGCGCACAATCAGCATCCAGAAAAAATCGTCCGAATTTGTATCAGGCGTTACGATAAAATAGCCCCAGAAAGTGAAAACGGAAAATAATAACATTCCCCCTGCAACGAGGTACTGCTGCGGGATTCCCCGCTGCAGTAATTTACCGATGAGGGGCATCATAAAGGCGGTTGTTAATGCCGCAGGTACCATCAGCATACCCGCCTGTTGAGCCGTCCAGCCTAAAATAGATTGGGTGTATAATGGAATGATAAAAGTGGAGCCATATAATCCAAAGCCCATGATAAAAGATAAGATCGTGCCTACCCGGAGGTTGCCATTCCTCAAAACGCGCAATTCAACGATCGGTTTTCTGAAAGTGGTTTCGCGCCAGATAAAAAAGAATAAGCCTAATACTGCTGTTACCCCAAGCCAAACGATAGCCGAACTATTGAACCAATCATCATCCTGGCCTTTTTCCAGCACATACTGTAAGGAGCCCACGGTAACTGCTAATAAGCCGATGCCTAACCAATCAATATCACTGCTGGCACTTTTCTCTCCATATTTCGGACTTCTTACAAATTGTAAAGTAAGCAGGGTCGCAATCACACCGATCGGGATATTTATGTAAAAAATATACGGCCAGGAGGCATGATCCACAATATATCCACCCAGCGGCGGGCCCAGGGTTGGGCCAATAATAACACCCAATCCGTAGATCGCCTGGGCCATACCGCGTTTTTCGACCGGGTAACTTTCTGTTATGATCGTTTGTGAGGTTACTAACAAGGCGCCACCACCGACTCCCTGCAAAAAGCGGAACAATACCAGTTCCCAGATACCACTTGCATTGCCACACAAAAAAGAACAAACCGTAAATAATATAATTGAAGCGGCGAAATAATTACTTCGCCCGAATTGCTGGGATAACCAGCTTGTCATCGGTACGATAATAACATTACCGATCGCGTAAGCCGTGATTACCCAACCCACTTCTGTTAAGGTAGCGCCGAGCGACCCGCGCATATCATTAACAGCCACATTTACAATAGTGGTATCCACAATTTCAAGCAGGGCACAAAGAATAGCCGTGACCGTAATGATCACTCTTCTTGAGCCGTATTCTACCAAAGATTCCATTTGTTGCATACAATATTTTTTTGCCTTTGAGGCACAGACATTATCAACTTACTTCTGCCAGTTGATTAATTCAAATGTACATCCACACCAACATTCATACCCGGCCTAAGCTGTTTAATCAGCGAATCTGACGGGTTGGAAAACTCTATTTTCACCGGTAAGCGCTGTACTACTTTTACAAAATTACCACTGGCATTATCGGGTGGCAACAACGCAAAGCGTGAGCCGGTAGCGGGTGAAAAGGAGGTAAGCGTAGCTTCAAAAGAATGGCCGGGATAGGCATCGGCATGCACAATTACCTTCTGGCCGATCCTCATTTTTTCAAATTGTGTTTCTTTAAAATTGGCTACTACCCAGGTTTCCTGGTTCAAAACAATGCTGAACAAAGATTGCCCGGCCTGCAAATACTGCCCATCCTGCACATTTACTTTCGATACCAACCCTGAAGCGGGAGCGATCACCACGGCGTAGGACAAGTTAAGTTTTGCATCTGCCACATCTACCTGGCGTTGTTTTATGATTGATCCGGCAACCCCGATCTGTGAAGAGGTAGCATTACTTTGTGAACTAACGGCACTGGTTTGCTGCGTTACCTGGTTTCTTTGCTGAACCAGTATTTCCAACTGCCGCTCGGCGGTTTGCTTAGCAGCCAGCGCCTGTTCATATTGCTGTTGTGTTATAGAATGGTCTTTTATAAGATTTGAATAACGATCATAATCCTGTGTGGTTCTCCATACATTAATTTTAGCGGCTTCAATTTGCGCATCTGCGGTTGAAAGACCTGCCCTGGTGCTGCCAATATTTGCTTTTGACGCATTGGTAGTCGCCTGCGCGGCTCCCAAATTACTTTGTGCGGTTGCCAACGCGGCCTCGGCTTGTTGTAATTTTATTACCAGGTCGCGGTCATCAAGCACCAGCAGCGTGTCTCCTTTTTTTACCTGCTGGTTGTCCTGTACACGAACTTCTTTTACAAATCCTGCCACCCGCGGTATTACCGGGCTGATGTTTGCTTCAATTTGCGCATCATCTGTATCTTCATGATGAAGGCCGTAGGTGTATTTGGTGATGCCGAACCATGCGCCGCCCACTACCAGCAAGGTCAATATAATGATAAAGACTTTGCTTTTCTTTTTTGGGGCCTCTGCTATTGGTTTTGCAGGTTGTACCGGTGCTTCGTTGACGTTCTGTTCCATAAAATGTTCTTTATATTTTGGTATGTATTGCTTAATTATTATTTAAAATTCCTGTGGTTTGCAGTAGCCTGTTGTAAGCCACCACTGCATCGGCAGCCGCATTGGTAAGGTTTAATTTCGTTTGCAACTGGGCCACATCAGCATCGAGCAGGTCCGTGGTTGTGGCAAGGGCATTATCATATTTATTCTTTGTAATGCGATAGTTCTCCGCTGCCTGCTCCACTGCTTTTTGATATACCTGGATCTTTTTCTGGCTCAGTAAATAATTTTGATAAGCCTGGTTGATCTGCAACCTGACGTCATCATTCAGCATTTGCTGGTTAGCGGATATTTGTTTTACCCTTGCCTCTGCCTGGGATATTTTTGATTTTGTTTTCCATAGGGACGAAAGGTTGTACTTGACACCTACACCCACATTAACGGCGTTGGTAATGGTTAAAAAGCCAGGAATGTCAGCCGCGATATAACCTGCAGTAAAGGCGAGACTTGGATAATAATCGGCATTTGCAGATTTAATGCCCAGGTCAGCGACTTTTTTACGCAATGAAAGAGCGCCTATATCCTTACGTTCCATTAATGCCAGTTGTTCATATTCCTCGATGGTTTTTACAGTATTTGTTTGTTGCAGGCTGGCAGAGTCGGGAATCAGCAATGTTTGTTCCGGCAGGCCAAGCATCAGCGCCATATTCACACTGGCTAATTTCCAGTTACTCTCGGCGTCGAATAATGCCAATTCGATATTTGAGGATTGCAGTTCAACTTTCAACAGGTCGTTCCTTGCCAATAAGCCATTTTTTTCCAGGTTGGAAAAGTCTTTCACCCGTTGGTTTGATTGCTCCAGGTTTTCTTTGACCAATGCAACCGTTGCCCCGGATTTATATAAATTACTAAAGGCGTTGATCGTGTTTAGTATTACCGCTTCCTGGTTGTCATCTGCATCAAGCCTGGCTGCCTGTTCGAGGTATTTGGCAGATTCAATCCCATATTTAAGTTTGCCACCGGCGTAAATCGGCAAAGAGACGTTGGCTATTCCGTACATGGCCTGTGATACCTTCGGACTGCTGCCTGATTTACCGGCAGAATCGGTTTTCAAATTAATGTTTGGCTGCACGGGCAGGTAGAGGTAAGAGGCGCTTATACTAAAATCCGGTAATTTCCTTTCGTTTGCCTCGAGGACCGCCGCCGTTGCTTCATCGATCTTCGCTTTATTGTTCTTTAACAAATGGCTGTTCGCTATGCCCAGGTCAATTGCTTCCTTTAAAGTGATCTTTTTTGTTTCCTGCGCCACCAGGCTTTGTATCCCTACCAGGCAAAAGACCATAAAAAATCCTGCCGCTTGTTTCAATTTATGCTTCATTGGTTAATATTGCTTTGAATAATGTTTTAATGTGTATGCTTAATCTTCTCCTGATAACCGCTTCAAATTCTTCGTCCGGTATATCCAGCTGGTTGTTGAATTCCCGGTAGTATTGCAGACTCATCATCGTTTGAAATACCGTGCCAACCATCGTGTTAAGCATTAATATCACGTCTATTTTCTTCTTGAACAGGCCTTTTTTCTGGCCGTCTTTTATTAGTTCTGCTACAACTTCAGCATTGCGAATCTTGACCTGGTTGGCCGCTTTGAGTATCGCCGGATTTTTATTGGTAACCAGCACGCCGACCATTATTTTGTAAAAACACTGCTTCTGCATCACCCTTTCTATGTGCTCGTCGATCAGCATATTTACTTTTTCTATGGGCGACAGGCTTTCATCTTTGATTAATCGCTCCACCCGCATTTTGATATTTCCTACCCTCAGCTCGAATAAAGCTTCCATCAGTTTTTCCTTCGATCCGAAATAGTAGGAGATCATCGCCACATTTACGGCCGCTTCATCCGCAATATCCCGCACCGATGTGCCATCAAAGCCTCTTTCGGCAAACAGTCGCTCCGCCGTTTCTATTATTTGTAGCTGCTTTTCATTGAATTCCATCTGCTATCCTGGTTGTAGCTGCAAAGTTAAACAAACGTTTAATTAAAATCAAACATTTGTTTAACTTTTTTTAAAATTAACCGCCATTAACAATTGCTTAATATTTGAGTGGATAAAAAAACATGGTATAAAATATTATCTGTTAAGCTGTTAATCCGGTTTTGGTTAGATTTGAAGAAATAATTGCTATGTCATTTCAAAACAAAACGATCCTGATCACAGGTGCATCCCGCGGTATTGGTAAATCCATTGGTCTACGCCTCGCTAAAGAAGGCGCCAATATTGTAATTGCTTCTAAAAGTGTGGAAGAAAATCCCAAACTTGGCGGTACCATATTTACAGCGGCGGCGGAGATGGAAGCTGCCGGCGGTAAAGCGCTCGCCGTACAATGTGACAT
Organism: Ferruginibacter sp.; assembly: GCA_039916545.1. Classification (GTDB taxonomy): domain Bacteria; phylum Bacteroidota; class Bacteroidia; order Chitinophagales; family Chitinophagaceae; genus Ferruginibacter. The sequence goes on along the minus strand of JBDSLD010000122.1, from coordinate 1,437 downwards.
ACGTTTTGAGGACCAGGTGCAAATGGTAGTTGATAAAGCGGTAAACAAATTCGGAGGGATCGATGTGCTGATCAACAATGCTTCGGCAATTTCCCTGACCAACACGGAAAAAACGGATCCTAAAAAGTATGACCTGATGCAGGACATCAATGTAAGGGGAACATATTTTGTATCACAGGCCTGTATTCCATTTCTAAAGAATGCGGCTAATCCGCATATCATTAATTTATCTCCACCGCTCAATATGGATATGAAGTGGTTTACCAACCACCTGGCCTACACAGCCAGTAAATATGGTATGAGCATGATCGCATTGGGCCTTGCGGCCGAATTAAAGAAATATAATATTGCGGTAAACGCTTTGTGGCCAAAAACAACCATCGCGACAGCGGCTGTTAAAAACTTATTGGGTGGCGAAATGCTGATGAATATGAGTCGTACCACGGAAATTATAGCCGATGCGGCTTACTATATTTTGTCCAGGCCCTCCGGCGAATGCACAGGCAATACCTTTTTGGATGAAGAAGTATTGGCTGCGGAAGGAATCACGGACCTTGATAAATATTCAGTGGTGCCCGGCGGCAAATTATACAAGGACCTGTTTGTTTAAACTCCCTGTTAACAAAAGATTAATAAAGGCAGGCAATCCCGTATAAATGCAACAGTATAACAGCGTATCCCCGAGGATCATTTACTTGTTATGTTACCTGGCTATTAAGAACACAAAACATATCATCCAGTCAGCGACAGGGACTTTACTTCAACATCATCGCATTGACCGGCTTTTGAAGCAAATATTTGTAGATGAATTTTGTTTTGAGGTTTTGAAAATGTAATCCTTTATTTCCACCCCAGCCATGCCGCCCGCCCGGGTACACCATCATTTCAAAATCTTTTTTAGCGTCTTCCAGTTTGCTGATCAGTTGCAGGCTGTTTTGCATATGCACATTGTCATCCATTTCACCATGAACGATCTGTAATACGCCTTTATAATTATCGGCATAATTCATCACGTTCCCCGTTTTGTAGCCTTCCGGATTTTCGGATGGAAGATCCATAAAGCGCTCTGTGTAGTGCGAATCATACAGTGTCCAATCGGTAACCGGGCCACCTGCCATGCCATGCGTAAATACGTCTGCCCCTTTTGTTAGCGCAAGCGTGGTCATATACCCGCCGTAACTAAAACCGGTAATACAAATTTTTGCAGGATCAGCCTGCCTGTTGGCTATTAACCATTTTACCATAGTGCTATAGTCCACCAGTTCCCAATGGCCGAGGTCGCGGTACATTTGATTTACACCTTCTTTTCCAAAATGCCCGCTTGCCCTGTGGTCCATGATCACCTGGATCAACCCTTCCTTCGCATACCATTGCTGCTGGCCGCTTAAGGTCCAGCTATCCCAGCAGTTACCTGCATCGGGGCCACCGTAAACCGAA
>JBDSLD010000121.1:0-16966 GCA_039916545.1 Ferruginibacter sp. | reverse complement strand
GGGCCAGGTCAATAAAAAAAGCATTGCTTTTCCAGTTGGACATTTCTGAACGAAAACATGCAAAAGAAGATAAACAGACCAATATTTCCATTCCCGCATCGCCTTTTATTTACGGCAAGATCAATTATTTTTACCCGGTAAAAATTGGTATGCAGCAGCAGATCCTGTTGGGTAACAAAACCAACCGCAACGGCGTAAGCGTAACTGGTAATTTTGGCGGAGGAATTTCGCTTGCTTTACTAAGGCCGTATAACCTTGAAGTAAATGATAAGGCAAAGGGAGCAAGAAAGCTGATCAGGTTTGACAGCAAGGATAGTACACTGGTGAGTTCAACTACGATACCGCCGACCTACGAACCGGACGCTATTTTATTTACTGATAATATTTCGCTGGATGAATTGCAGGTCTCCGGATCGGGTTTGGGAAAAGGCTGGGGCCAGATAACTGTAACTCCCGGCTTGTATGCAAAGGCAGCCGTTAGGTTTGATTATGGAAAATACAATGAAATGTTGAGCGCAATAGAGGTCGGGCTCACCGGCGAATTCTATAGTAAAAAAGTGCCTCAGCTGGTGTTCTCGGATCCAAAGCAATATTTTATCAGTGCTTATGTTTCTGTAATGTTTGGCAAAAGGAAATAACTCTGTCATTGTACCAGGTGCCAATAAAACTAAATGGTGCTGGTTTTGTTATTGATAGATTAGTTCGATTTCCTGGATCCCGACAGGAAATTTTATTTATTTTGATTTGAGCGCAGAACGCATGGATCGGGTTCATCCTGCGGATATTTAACAATTATAATTTCATTCGATGATAGAATTACCTGTAATTGATGGCGTGATAGAGCAGAAGCCTAAAAAGCCAAATTGGCTTCGGGTTAAATTGCCTATCGGCGAGGAGTATAAGCATGTACGTAATTTAGTGGATACCCATAAGCTTCATACTATTTGCGAGAGTGGCAATTGCCCTAACATGGGCGAATGCTGGGGTGAAGGGACCGCGACCTTTATGATATTGGGAAATATTTGTACAAGAAGTTGCGGTTTTTGTGCAGTCGCAACAGGAAGGCCCGAACCCGTGGATTGGGACGAACCGCAACGCGTAGCCGAAGCAATACATTTAATGAAAGTAAAGCATGCGGTAGTGACATCTGTTGACAGGGACGAAATAAAAGATGGCGGAAGCATTATCTGGTACAATACGATCAAAGCGATTAAAGCATTAAATCCTTTCACTACATTGGAAACCCTGATTCCGGATTTTAAAGCGGAGGCGGAAAATATCCAGCGAATCATTGACGCTGCACCCGAAGTTGTTTCGCACAATATCGAAACAGTGGAACGCTTAACCAAGCAGGTACGCATACAGGCAAAATACTGGCGCAGTATGGAAACATTGCGCATCCTCAAGCAGGGTGGTATGAGAACTAAAAGCGGGATCATGCTCGGCCTGGGTGAAACAAAAGAAGAAACTGTACAAACTATGCAGGATTTGCGCGACAGTCAGGTGGATGTGATTACGATTGGTCAATATTTACAGCCCAGTAAAAAGCATTTGCAGGTGCAGCGCTTTGTACATCCAGATGAATTTAAGGAATTACGCGAGATCGGTTACAATATGGGATTCGATTATGTAGAAAGCGGCCCGTTGGTCCGTTCATCCTACCATAGTGAAAAACATGTGATAGCAGGTTGGGGAATAAATAAATGGTTAGAGGAGAAAGCGTTGGCTACGATTTCATAATTAAGATATGGAAGCAGGTTGCAGGGTGCATTTTTGTTAGCTGCAGTACGTTGATTCTATGGATTTCTAATTGATAGGCTGCTGTTTAACAAGCGCCATTTACTACAAATCTCCATTATAAATATCGATCGATCTAAATAATACCTTTGGGTGATTTTGCAATTGTTTAGGTAAAAATTTCTTATCCTTTTCGCCAAAAGTTGCGGTGAAATTATCATAAGCATCTTTGTTATCCTTAAGTCTTTCGGCAATACCAGTAATCGATAGTTCTAAAAGCTCTTCATCACCTTTCCTGAAGACAAAATGTGTTTCAGTTTTATTTTCGGTGACATATTTGGTTCCATTAAAGTATGAACCGTGAGAAATAATGTCATAATAATACAGGTTTATTTTTCCACGCTTCAATTGTTTTACCCAGGTAAATTTATCTGGGGGCCCGAATTTTATGAAGTAGGCAGTTTTGTTTTGGTAAGCGGTTACTTCTTTAACTTTAATTTCCTGGTCGTCAATTTTTATGGCGGAGGACTTAGATACAAATTTTAAACTTTTTCCACTTATCTTCTCTCCGCTACTTTTAACAACTAAAAAACTTTCGTTTTCAATTTTCATTTTCTTTTCTTCTTTTGTGTAAGTTTTTGTCATCACACAAGAACTTAATAAAAGGGTTAACACAATAGATAGGGGCAAAATAAAAGTTTTCATGTAGTTCATTTAGTTAAGAGGTAACTGTATCACTCCAGACTTTTAAAGGTCTGTAAACAAGTAAAATTTATATTGCATGATACAGCAGCTCTCTATGTACATGTTGACTAAAAGTATTATCCGTTTGGATAAAACAACAAGAAAAGCCGCCGCCTGTTCCTGCAAATCAACACCTTAAAAAAGAGACCGGCCGCCTAATTTTTCATCTTCCACACCAGCGCACTGGCACCTAAAATGGCGGCATCAGCTTCCTTCAATTCACTAAACAATAATTTTACTTTATTCTGAAAGATCGGCAGCAGGTTTGCTTCCATGTGTTTGCGGGTTGGATGCAATAACAGGTTGCCCGCTTTTGTAAGTCCGCCGAATAAGATAATAGCTTCCGGTGATGAGAACATGACAAAGTTTGCCAGGGATTCTCCCAAAATCTGCCCGGTAAATTCGAAGATATTGTTAGCGATCGTATCGCCCTGCATTGCGCAGTCGTACACTGTTTCGCTGGTAAGTTCATTGATGCGGTAATTGCGTAAAAGGCTCGCCGCTTCGGGATGCATCGTTAATAATTCGATAGCAGTCTCACGTACGCCTGTAGCCGAAGCATATGATTCAAGGCTTCCCCTCATTCCTGTTGATTTGTGTAACCTTCCGCCTGGCCGGATGATGGTATGGCCAAGTTCGCCCGCAAAACCATCATGTCCCAATACGATCTTGCCATCGATCACGATGCCACTGCCGACGCCGGTGCCCAGGGTGATGGTGATAAAATCTTTAATATGTTTGGTGCAACCATACATCATTTCACCCACCGCAGCCGCATTGGCATCATTGGTGAGTTTGGTCGCCATACCGAATTTTTTTTCCATCAGGTCGGCGATCGGTATTATGCCTTTCCATTTTAAATTAGGCGCATACTCAATGGTACCCGAATAAAAGTTGCCGTTAGGAGCGCCCATTCCAATTCCAACAAAATTATCTACACCTCCCACTTTTTCGATCATCGGGTATAATTTGGCGTACATATCGTCAATAAAATCTTCCACGATTTCATGCTCATTGCTTGGCACCCTATCCTGCTCAAGAATTTGCCCGTTACGGTCAACGATACCGAACTTAGCCGTAGTACCTCCAACATCAATACCAACTGCGTACTTTTTTTTCATAAAATCAAGATATTTTGATCTGGTAACTTTTAAAAATATAATAATGCATGAAGTTAAAGGCGAATTTTTAATGATTCATCTCCAATATTCGATAACTGGTAATTCCTCGCCTGCGAGCGGTACGACACCTGGTGCCAATATTTAGCCGCCATTATGGCCCGATATTTTTAATGGCCGCCTTCGGCATTGAGGGCATCGTAATCAATTCCCTGGGATATAAGGACCGATTTAGCCTTGATCGCATAAAATGCGAGGTACGCAAAACAGACCACGCCAATGATGTAACTCGTTTGAATACCGATCTCGTCTGCCAGCACTCCCTGCAAATAGCTAACGATTCCTCCGCCAAAGATCATCATAATCAGTAAGCTACTGCCCTGACCGGTATTTTTACCAAGTCCGGCAACAGCCAGTGTAAAAATACAAGGCCAAAGCGTGCTGCAAAACAAGCCAACGCTTATAAACGCGTATGCACTGGTCATACCCGTAGTAAGCATGCCAATGATCAATGCTAAAATTCCCATTCCCGAAAAAATGAGCAACATCCTGGCAGGGTTACCCTTGCTTAAAATATCACCCGCTATCATTACTGCAATCACGAACGCATACACGAAAAATTGAGTAACGTCATGTTGCGCAATAGTATTCACCAACAGAAAAACCGCAAAAGCGAGGTAAGGCATCAAAAAATTAAGTATCTTCTTTGCGCCCATACTTACATCAAATGCTCCCACGGCACCGGTCCAGCGACCGATCATCAGGCTCGCCCAATACAACGAGATATAGGGGGCGATTTTTTCGGTTGACACACCTAAATGTTTTTCCATATAGGCCGGTAGATTACTCGCCGTCGATACTTCTACTCCAACATAAACGAAGATGGCAATCATACCCAAAATCAATTGCGGATAGGCAAGCGCGGAAGTCTTATTTAATGTCTTGGTTTCCGGCGCCTTCTCAAAATCCAGTTTAACATCAACCTCTTCTGCCACATCGATTTTATTAGGAACGGAGGAGAATTTTATAAATAGCGCCACTAATAAAAAAGCAACACCCAGGATCAGGTAAGGTATTTTAACGCTTTCAATACTTGCTACAGAAGAGCCGGACGCAACACTTCCAAAAATGGCAAAACTTACCAGCAACGGACCGATCGTGGTTCCAAAATTATTGACTCCACCCGCCATAATCAGCCTTTGTGAACCAGTCTTGGGATTGCCCATAGCGATCGCCAGCGGATTGGCAGCAATTTGTTGCAAAGAGAAACCAAGGCCAACAATAAAGAGCCCGGTTATCATCAATGTAAAAGAAGAAGTATTTGCCGCAGGATAAAATAATAAGGTACCGATGGCTGAGATAATTAATCCGACAGCTATTCCGTTCTTGTATCCGATCTTGTTTAAAAGATCGCCCCCGATTATTGAGGAGATGATAAAATATATAATTGAACCAACGGTATAAGCAACATAAAAAGCAACTGAAACCAACTGACTTTGAGCTTGCGACAGATCAAAAGCTTTTTTAAATACGGGAATGAGGATATCGTTACTGGCTGCAACAAATCCCCAGAAAAAAAAGACTGTGATAAGTGTTCCGAACTGCGCCCATTTGGTAGTTTCGAGTGTATTGGCTTGTTGGCTCATAATTGAATCATTGATTTAAGTTGCCCAAAGTAGAATATTTTTATCATTAGGAAAAATTTTCATTACTTAATTTGTTTCTAACAAAATCCTTCTTAATTTGAAGTTTAATAACAATTCCCTTATTCCATGGAAATAATACATGTTAGCGCTGAATGTTACCCAGTAGCCAAGGCGGGCGGGCTCGGTGATGTAGTAGGCGCCCTGCCTAAATATCAAAATCAACTTGGGCATATTGCCAAAGTGGTAATGCCTATGTACAGAACAAAATTCTTGTATGAACATGACTTCGACATCGTACACAAAGGCTCTTTTGGAATGGGAGAATTTTGGTTCAATTATACGATCATCAAAGAAAGAACAAACAAACTTGGCTTTGATCTTTACCTTGTTGATATCAACGGATTATTGGACCGCGAATCCGTGTATGGTTATGGCGATGATACCGAACGCTTTACTGCTTTCCAGATCGCAGTAGTGGATTGGCTTTCACAATGGCAGCACCGGCCCGATATCGTACATGTGCATGACCATCACGCAGGACTTGTGCCGTTTATGATGCAGCACTGTTTTAGCTATCGCCACCTGGCTTCTATTCCTACAGTACTCACCATACACAATGCACAATACCAGGGGCAGGTAGGTTGGGATAAATCGCGGTACATTCCAAGTTGGGATACCTGGGAATGGGGTAAACTTGACTGGGCAAACAATATCAATCCTTTGGCAAGCGCCGTTAAATGCGTTAAAAAAGTAACCACCGTAAGTCAGAGTTACCTCGAAGAAATGCGGCTCAGTGCCAATGGGCTGGAGAACCTGTTCGAATATGAAAAAGGAAAATGCACCGGAATATTAAATGGAATAGACGCAGCAGTATGGGACCCTGCGATCGATACTTACATAGAACCTAATTTTTCTATCGAAGACGCGGCAGCGGGTAAACTGGCCAACAAAAAAGTATTATGCGATTTGTTCAACCTGGATATCGCTAAACCCCTGTTTATATTCATCGGACGACTGGTACATGAAAAAGCGGCCGACCTGCTTCCGCAGGCTATTTATGATTCTGTTTATCACCTGGAAGGGAAAATGAATTTTTTAATATTAGGCAGCGGTGAAGCTGCAGTGGAACGGGAACTCGAAAATATGAAGCAGCAGTTGGTTGGATACTATAACTCGAAGATCGGTTACAATGAAAAGCTAAGTCATCAAATGTATGCTGGCGCCGATTTCTTATTAATGCCGAGCCGCGTAGAACCATGTGGCCTTAACCAAATGTATGCCATGCGTTATGGCACTGTGCCGATCGTAAGAAATACCGGGGGGTTGAGGGATACTGTCATCGACTTTGGTGATCCGGGCGGTTATGGCATCCGCTTCAATGACGCAACTGTATGGGACATGACCTATTCAATACACAGGGCCCTGGAGATGTACGCTGATCCTAAACTTCTGAATAAAATATTGGGCACAATTATGGAGCTGGATTTTAGCTGGGAAACAAGCACCGGCCAGTATATTAAATTATATGAGAGTTTAAAATAACTTTCATTAAAATTAGAATATGTTTGTAAACATAAAATCGTAACCAGATTTAATCAACAATAACTTGTCTTATATGGAAAGCGCATCAGTAATTGCCATTGTTTTAGGTGGTGGAGCAGGATCAAGATTATACCCCTTAACCGCCAGCAGAAGTAAACCTGCAGTACCCATTGCAGGTAAATATCGATTGGTTGATATCCCCATTTCCAACTGTATCAACTCCAGCCTCAACCGGATACTGGTGCTTACGCAATTCAATTCTGCCTCGTTGAATAAGCATATCAAAAACACTTACCAGTTTAGTCTTTTTAGTAAAGGCTTTGTTGACATACTGGCGGCGGAGCAAACGCCTGACAACCCTAAATGGTTCCAGGGCACGGCTGATGCGGTAAGGCAGTCCCTGAGGCACATCGTTAATTACGAATTTGATTATGTATTGATCCTGAGTGGCGACCAGTTGTACCAGATGGATTTTGCCGCCATGATAGATAACCATACCGCGCATGGTGCAGATATTTCCATTGCCACTATCCCGGTTGGCGACCGGGAAGCGCCTGAGTTCGGTATCCTGAAATCAAATGAAGAACAGCTGATTACTTCCTTTATTGAAAAACCCGCCAAAGAGCTTTTGGGCGATTGGACGAGCGATACAGGTGATGACATGAAGGCGCAGGGAAGGAACTACCTGGCTTCGATGGGTATCTACATATTTAGCAGGAAACTATTATTCGACCTGTTAGAGACAGAGAAAAAAGACGCGACAGATTTTGGAAAGGAGATCATTCCAACCTCGATCGAAAAGTATAAAGTGATCAGTTTTCAATATGATGGCTACTGGACCGATATCGGTAATATCTATTCCTTCTTTGAAGCCAACCTCGCGCTTACATTAGATTTGCCGCCATTCAATTTATTCGATAACCAACGGATTGTTTACAGTCATGCAAGGATGCTTCCACCCGCGAAGATCAGTGGTACCACTTTAGAGAAGACCGTTATCGCCGAAGGTTCGATCATCAATGCGAGCAGGATCGAGAACAGTGTGATCGGTGTAAGAAGCCGCATTGGTCATGGTTCTACCATTGTTTGCTGCTATATCATGGGTAATGATTACTATGAAACTTTAAGCGAGATAGAAAATAACACGGGAAAAAATATTCCCAAGATAGGCATTGGGGACCGGTGCTATATAAAAAATGCGATCGTGGATAAAAATTGCCGAATCGGAAATGATGTGCGTATCAACGGCGGCGTTCATTTACCCGATACCGACCATTCCCTGTACGCTGTGAAGGACGGTATCGTCGTGTTGAAGAAAGGTGTTGTTTTACCAGATGGATTTGTAATTTAATTTGTTTTGATAAAGAACATCCCATTCACACCGGGATGTTTTTTTATGTAGTTTTGCAAATGTGTATTTTATACACAATTTTTTACTTTTAAACGGTTGCTATGTCTTCTCATCCCGTGCTACCAGGCCGGAAATTAAATTTCTGGGAATTATGGAACATGAGTTTCGGTTTCTTTGGAATTCAATTTGGGTTTGAACTGCAGAATTCCAATGTCAGCAGGATATTTGAAACATTAGGCGCCAACAAAGATGAAATTCCTATTCTCTGGATTGCCGCGCCATTAACAGGTTTGCTTATACAACCGATCATAGGATATTTGAGCGACAGAACCTGGCATCCGTACTGGGGAAGAAGAAGGCCCTTCTTTTTTATCGGTGCCATACTCGCCACCATGGCTTTGCTGATCATGCCGAACTCTTCTGCCCTATGGATCGCTGGCGGTATGTTATGGATACTGGATGCATCTATCAATATATCCATGGAACCCTTTCGTGCCTTTGTCGGAGACAAATTACCGCCGGTTCAAAGAACATCCGGTTTTGCCATGCAAAGCTTTTTCATTGGTGTCGGTTCCGTTATTGCGGCATTACTTCCCTGGATCTTTACCAATTGGTTTCACCTTAGCAATACGGCACCGGCAGGAGAAATACCGCCATCTGTAAAATGGTCCTTTTATTTGGGCGCCTTTGCGTTTTTAAGCGCCGTATTGTACACTGTTTTCACTACAAAAGAATTCCCGCCCGAAAATCTCGAAGATTTTAAAAGAGAAAAGCGGGAGACTACTTTTTTACAAGGTTTAAAAGAAACTTTCGGAGGCATATTAAAGATGCCGAAGACGATGAAGCAGCTGGCCTTTGTGCAGTTTTTTACCTGGTTTGCTATGTTTGCCATGTGGATCTACGCAACCAATGCCGTTACTGCTAACAAGTACAACATGAAAGTAGACAAGGCCCTGGTGGATAAAATGGAATCAGCTATCAATGCCGGCTTGCAAAATACTAGTTCACCAGCAGATGAGAAAAAAGTAAAAACATTGAAGTCGCTGAAGAGCGATGTCGACGAGATCAGGAAATACCGTGGTGATGATAACCCGGTTGCGATATCGATCAACCTTGCCAATTATTTTTCCGACGAAGTCAATACAGGAACATCCGAACCGGAAAAAACTGAGTTAAAAAGAGTACAGAAAGAATACAACAATGGGGCCGACTGGCTAAATGTTTGTTCTTCTGTAAGGAACGGAGTGGCCGCTCTTTTTGCATTTATTATTCCCATGATCGCTTACCGTACCAATCGACGCATTACGCATTTAATATGCCTCGTAATCGGCGGACTGGGATTATTGTCCATCTATTTTATCCAGGATCCAAAACTCATTATTATTTCCATGGGTATGGTCGGCGTGGCCTGGGCCAGCATTTTATCAATGCCTTATGCAATGCTGTCCAATGCCCTGCCCTCCAATAAGATGGGATATTACATGGGTGTTTTTAATTTCTTTATTGTAATTCCACAAATCGTGGCAGCCAGCATACTTGGTTACCTGACCATTAATCTTTTTCATGCGAATACACTTAATACGATTGCCTTAGGGGGTGTTTCTATGATATTAGCCGGTTTTCTTACATTGATCGTTAAAGACGATGATAAAAGTTAATTTATGAAAAAGTTTTTTATAGTTGCCTTGCTGTTGGTGCTGATCAGCACTTCTTTTGCCCAGGATGAAATTAAATGTTATCCCACCAACTGGTGGACGGGTATGAAGTGGAACAAGGTGCAGGTGATGGTGCATGGTGATAAAATTGCCGATCATTTCCCCATGATAAAAATGGGTCCGAATGGAGTAAAATTAGCCACCGGTGTCAGCCTTGTGAAGATCAACCGGGTAGAAAATCCCAATTATGTTTTTCTTGACCTGGTGATCAGTCCGGCTGCAAAACCAGGTAAATTTAATTTCCCATTTCTAAAAGATATTACGCTTCAATATGAGCTGAAAGCCCGGAGAACAGGTAAGGGGAAGGACTATGCGCAGGGAGTTACTTCCAGGGATTTTATTTATTTGATATTACCCGACCGCTTTAGCAACGGCGATACAACCAATGACAGGATACCCGGCATGCGGGATCAGACGCTTAACCGCGATACTGTTTTTAACCGCCATGGTGGCGACTTATCCGGTATCACTAATCACCTCGATTATTTACAGTCGTTGGGCGTTACTACTTTGTGGCTTAACCCGGTGATAGAAAATGATATGCCGAACCGCACTGAACACGGCTATGCGTTTACCGATCATTATAAGATAGACCGGCGTTTGGGAGGTGAGCCAGCCTACCACCAACTGATAGATGCGGCGCATGCAAAGGGGCTTAAAATTATACAGGATGCGGTGTACAACCATATTGGATTGTACCATGTTACCGTGCAGGATCTGCCGATGCAGGATTGGCTGCACCAATGGCCAAAATATACCAACACTAATTTTAAGGACCAAACTTTATTCGACCCTTACGCGTCGCCGTTAGAAAGAAAGAAAATGGCGGACGGATGGTTTACCACCCAGATGCCCGACCTTAATCAAAACAATCCATTTGTAGCTAATTTTTTGATCCAGCACGCGTTGTGGACCGTAGAAGAATTTGGCATCGATGGATGGCGGATAGACACTTATGCTTACAATGATCTTGAATTCATGAACCGCTGCAACAAGGCGCTAATGGACGAGTACCCGCAGATCACCCTGTTTGGTGAAACATGGGTGCATGGTGTTCCTAACCAGAGCTTCCTGGTGCAAAATAATTATTCGATTCCGTTTAAAAGTAACCTGCAGGCAGCTACTGATTTTCAAACATTGTGGGGTATCCAGGATGCCATGACAAAAGATTTTGGATGGTCTGACGGAATAAATAATTTATATACCGCGCTGGCCCAGGATTTTGTTTACAAGGATCCGATGCGGAACGTGATCTTTTTAGACAACCATGATATGGCCAGGTTTTATTCGGTGGTAGGAGAGGATATGGATAAGTATAAATCTTCGCTTTGCTGGCTATTTACCTGCAGGGGAATTCCTGAAATATATTACGGTGATGAACTGGCTACCACTGGCCTTACAACGCCGAATGATGGTTATGTAAGACTTGATTTTCCGGGTGGGTTCAGGGGTGATACCGCCAATAAATTTGAATTAAGCGGAAGGACGGTAAAGGACCATGAAATTTGGCGGCAGGTACATGCGTTGGCTAATTTCCGTAAACTCTCTTCCGCAATTACAACTGGCAAAATGATGCAATACACGCCGGAAGACGGTGTCTACGTTTATTTCAGGTATGATGCCCGGCAAACGGTAATGGTGATCATGAATACAGCAAAAACGGACAAGTCAGTTTTATTTGAAAAATACGCGGAAAGAACCGGCGGCTTCACCCAGGCAACGGATATTATTACAAAGACGAAGTACGAATTAAAAGATTCCATTACACTCAGAACTTATAAAGCGGTGGTACTGGAATTAGGAAAGTAGATGGTCTAATGCAATGTCCGGAATTATTCTCCGATAGGAGCTGCGTGTTTATAGCTGATCATAATTAGCGCCTGGGCTCCGTCAGGTGCCACGTAACTCATGTGGCACCTGACGGAGCCGATATAATTCCTGGCAATTGTTTCTATAAACACGGTACCCCTACAGGGCAATAATGATGACGCGCGGGTTTAGATATGGAACCAATTAGAGTGGAAATCTGATTTGAACGAGCCTGCATTCTTCATAACCTCATACATATAAGATCATTTAAATACACGGAATCGACACCCTTTTCTACAGCAGGGTTGCACGGTTAAATATTTTATAATTCGTGGAGCGAGCTGTGAAACCCCGCTGGGACATACTTGTGAATGAAACGGTTGGATTTTATAATTTATATAGCGAGTGGTGAGATCGTGCTGGAACATTAGGCGACATTAAAACTCCGCACTACCTATCAATCATCACAAGTACGTCCCAGCGGGGTTTTCACAGTTTACTGATGAAGCCACAAAAGTATTAATCGTGAAACCCTGCTGCCTAAAAGAGCCTGCACTTTTATACTGCCATTAAGTGTGCAGCCATTGATAGTTCAACGAAATAAAACCTCAGAGAGGCGATATTTGGCAGTAAAAAATATTCAAAAGCCCATCGGAGCAAAATTTCAAAATACGGATAGAACAGAGAAGGTATGCTGTCGGCAGGAATACAAAAGCTACAATAACATATTCCAATACATCTGGCTAATCCAGCTTTTGGTATCCTCATCCTGGTCACTGCCAAAATCTTTTATCCTTTCGTCCAAAATGCCTTTCAACTGTTTTGCTGTATAATATTTTTTTACATTCACCGGTTTAATGCTGCCTTCCGGTACATCGATTAAGGTCAATTTGGTCGCGATCATGGAAGCATACAGGCGGGGGATAGTTACTCCCAATATCATGCCTGGCAAGCCACTGATCGTACACGGGCCACCGCTGATAGTTATTTCATCCGTATAAAAAGCAAACACATAAACGCTGTCTAAAATTTTGCCAATGGCCTTGCGACAGTTAAAACCCGCAATTAACCTGCTTTCATTGGTAATCTTCCATTTGATCTGAGTAATGGTATCTTTCAAATTTAAAAGGGTGCCAAACATGTTTTTTTGAATAATCGTCTGTCCCGTATTGAAATCATTGAACCATTCATTTTCATCTTCGCCTCTTCTTAAAAATTCGGGTACCCTCGCTTTCTTTTCATCATAGCGGTCAAATTTGTAATAGCTTTTATTGTCCGCGAAAGTAAAATTATAGTACGCGGTTTTAAAAGTAGGCATCTGGTCCTTTAACTGTTCCGCCCAAAAACTATTGCCCATTGTTTTTTTAACATTGGTAATTACTTCAAATTCAATTTTGCCTTTGCTGATAAATTGTTGCGCCTTTGTTTGGAAGGTAAAGGCTATCAATGCAACCAATAAAAATATTTTATACTTCATGCTTGTAATTTTTTGGGGTGATTATTTTGCCGGTGGCGCTTTTGCCGTTTTGTTTTTGAAATCCCAGGTAAAGCCCAGCATCCAGTAGCGGCGAAGGCGGTCGTTCCTTACCTCTGATAATGTATTGCTATAGAAGTTCCTTTCCACGCTGATGTTTTGATTCAGGATATCTCTCACACTAAAATAGGCAGTAAACTCATTGTTTTTAAAAGTCTTCTGTGCCCTTGCATTCCAAAGCTGGTTGCTTAAATTGTTTTGAAACTGTGGTGTTTTCTGACGCGCATAAAAATTAAAATCGGATTTAAGCGCCCACACTTTTTTAAAGTACACTGTTCCATCAATTCCCAGTTCATTGGTTCTGTAGTTAATGGTAGCGTTATATTGCTGGGTAGCATTGCTATTGTACATGAACCTGTTAGAAAGAGCTATATCGTATTTCTTGTCTTTTGATTTGTTCAGCCTGACATCAAGACCTGCGTTCAGGTTTTTTGAAATATTATTGAGCCCGTTTATTATTTCTACACTATGGCTGTAGCTACCACTGGGCCCCATGTCAAACCTGATGTCAGGCTTCTTCCATTTAAAACTAACCCCGCCGTACCAGGAGAAATTATAATTACCATTCGTGTTCACCGGCTGGCTAATAGTTTTACCCGTAGCGGCATTGATGATACGACTGTTTGTAATTGCATTGCTGGTTTGGGTAAAATTGACGGATTGATACATCCAGATGTCTTTGATGAAATTGCCGCTCTGGTGTGAAAGATAAAAATGGTTGCTGAAAGATGGTTTCAATAAAGGATTCCCCAGGTATTGATTAAAGAAATCAACGTTATCCCTTAACAACTGTAACTGATCGATACGGGGCTGGGTAGTATTACCGTTGTAATAAAACCTTAAGTTATGATTGCTTTTGTAAGTATAAGTAAAACTGGCGGTAGGAAAGAAATTGGTGTATTCGCGCAGGTATTCGTTGTTAAGCGTATGGTCGGTCAGGTTGAAATGCGTTAACCCGATACCAGATCCAAAATTGTATTTAACTTTTTTGCTGTTATAGCTGATCTTAAAACCAGGTTTGTTAACGGTGATCTTTTGATCGAATAAATTGGTCAGCGAGTCTACCATCTCATCATATTTGCCGGAAACGGGCGAAAATGAGTAGGTCGTTTGATTATTTTTTCCGTTGGCGATGCTTGTTTCAAAGCTTAGTTCCAGTGAGTAGCTTTTGCTCAGCGGCTCAGTATAAACCGCCCTGGCTAAAAATTGCTTAGTCGATTTGTCGTACTCTTTCTGCTGGTCAAATTTTTGACTAAAAGAAATTATGCCATCCGTATAAATTTCGTTGTCCGATTTTAAAAAGTTAGTGGCATCCGTGTTCAGTGAATTCCAGTCTGCGGTAAAAGAAAGAGTCCGGCGAAGCTTTTTGAATTTATGTTTGAATAAGACATTACCGCTGAAAAATTGCTTGTCTGAATTTGTAGTCAGCCGGCGAATACTGGTATTGTTCAACTGGCCGGATCTGCCGGTATTTTCTGAAGTTCTGTACGATTCGCTTTCTAAATTATAAATACTTGTTTTACCGGTAAGCTTTAAAGAATTGGAAGAATCGATCTTAACATCAAATACCGCATTCAATTTGAAACTTTGTTTGTTGACGTGGATGTTTTCGACCGCGTTGTCATTAAAGAACGAATCTGCCACCTGCGTTTGCATAAATGTTTTTTGCGTATTGACGTAATCCTGCAGATTGTATTTTGGCGATATCGAGAGGCTTTGCTTATCGTTCCATTTATTCGAATACTGCAGGCCCACGTTGTTGTTTTTAAAATAGCCGTTCCGTGTATCCACATAAGGTTCATCATCTGCATTGCCCTGCCAGTTGAAATTTAGATTGCCATCGTCATCCGCGCTGATAGAAAAATTATCGTCTCCGCCGCCAAATTTATCATTGTCCTGCCAGCTTAACCCATCCTGCCCGGTATTTCCGTTTAACAGGTAACCCGCAATTTTTCTCTTGCCTTTAAATGAACTTAAAAGGATATTGTTATTGTACCTGTCATCGATATTTTTTTGCAGACCTCCCGACAAATCTATTTTGCCAAAGTAACCACGCTTTCGGTCGTCTTTTAATTTGAGGTTAATTGTTTTTTTTGTTTTACCGTCATCGATGCCTGTAAATTCTGCCTGGTCACTTTTTTTATCGAATACCTGCACTTCCTTTACTGCGTCCGCCCTTAAATTTTTCACGGCCATACCAGGGTCATCGCCAAAAAATTCTTCTCCATCTACCAACACCTTTTCAACTGTTTCCCCCATCGCTTTTATTTTCCCATCCTTATCAACCTGTATGCCCGGTAGTTTTCTCAAAAGCTCTTCCACATTGGCGTTCGCACTCACCTGGAAACTATCGGCGGTAAAAATGGTCGTGTCTCCCTTTATCCTCATCGGGCTCCCCGTCTTTAAAATGATCTCCTGCATCAGCTTGCTTTTGGAGGTCAGCGACAATTTATTCAACTCGATTCCCGTAGCCGGAACGGCAATATCATCTATCAGGTCTGCAAAAAACGGGTGCGTTACCAACATAATGTAATTACCCGGTGCGGTATTGCTGAATTCAAAATCGCCTTCTTTATTGGTTCGCACAAATTTGTATAGCGTAGAATCATTTGGTGTCAATAAAGCAACCACTGCGTTGCCAACACCTTTCCTGGCAGCTGTATCGGATATTTTGCCTTTAATCGATTGTGCAGATGAAATAAGGAACGTTAATTGAAGCAGGACAAAAAGACAAAGGGCAGATTTGATTTGCATTTATAAGGGTTTTGGTATGGGGGAGTGGTTATGTTATTGTTAAAAGTCTATAAATTTTTTTATAAATCGTTCCGGACTATGCTTAAATTTACGTTAAACAAATATTAATATTTGTCAGATGCAAGCCTAAGAGATTTCCATAAATGGCATGTTAAACTAACCAACCGGCAAATAATTGTACCATGGAAAATAATGAAATGCTTGTGGCAAAGACGGAGACACTACTATTTCCAGTCAGTAATCACCCTGTATGGAACTATTCTTTATTTAAAGAAGACGATATAAAAAATTACAGAAATGGCAATTTATATAACGGCTATGATTTTTTCGGCAACCATGCCATTGAGTTTTTAAATACGGCAGGGTTCTACTTTGCAGTGTGGGCGCCCAATGCAACTGCAGTCTTTGTTACAGGCGATTTCAATAATTGGAATAAAGCATCACACCAGCTTTTTGCCCATCCGGGTAATTCAGGTATTTGGGAGGGATTTATACCAGGCGTAAAAAAAGGGGATGCGTATAAATATCACATTAAAGGTTATAAAGGATCAGTACTTGATAAAGGCGACCCGTATGCGAATTCCTGGGAAAAGCGCCCAAAGACGGCCTCCATCAGTTGGGACATGCAATATGAATGGAAAGATGCCGGCTGGATGAAGGAAAGAAAAACACACAATGCGTTAAACGCTGCCTGGAGCATTTATGAAGTGCACCTGGCAAGTTGGATGCGCCCTGATAAAAACGATGAGGGACGATTTAATACGTACAATGAAATAACAGAACGCCTCGTGCCGTATGTAACAGAGATGGGATTCACGCATGTAGAATTAATGCCGGTAATGGAGTATCCTTTTGATGGCAGCTGGGGCTACCAGGGAGCCGGTTTTTTTGCACCTACCTCACGGTTTGGCCTACCCGAAGATTTTATGGCAATGATAGACGCCTTTCACAATGCGGGCATTGGCGTGATCCTGGATTGGGTGCCTTCTCATTTTCCCTATGATTCTCATGGACTC
>JBDSLD010000120.1:0-2522 GCA_039916545.1 Ferruginibacter sp. | reverse complement strand
TAGGGTTTGTATCCTGCAGGTCAATTACGACGGCACGTTTTCCATTGGTGCCAACTGCCTTTGCATACGGGTCCGTTACTTCATCGCTCCACTGGTTATTGATCTTCACCCGGAACGCATAAAATGTTTTTTTCCAGTCGCCCGGCAACCGGATCCACCAGGTCCCGTTGTCGCCTTTTTGGAGATTCGTGGTCTGAAATGGCAGTCCGGCTACCCCTTCTTTGTATAACAATAGCTGCGCTTCTTCTGCGGGCGGGCTCCATATCCGGAAAAGCGAGCCTTCTTTGGCATAAGTAAGTCCGAGGCCAGCACCAGTATAAACCGGGTATTGAAAAGACAATGATTGTGAAGGAGATTTTTGTAACAAGCTAAAATATAACAGGATCAATAGTAATTTTTTCATTTGGCTTCATTATCGTTAAAGATAAAACTGTTCTGCTACTCAATAGTCACTGGCAGATATTTTCGTGGCAATTTCCGAAAATATTTTATCAAATGGTGCAAATTGTCGATATCTGCCGGCTGGCAATTAAAAACTACCTTTGGCGCTTATCTTTACAAGATGACCTTTGACGATTTAAACTTAAACACGCCCCTGCTCTCGGCCCTTGACGATCTTGGATATACCAATCCTACGACCATTCAACACCGGGTTTTTTCAGTAGTCATGTCTGGAAAAGATGTGTGTGGCATTGCCCAGACCGGTACCGGCAAAACCTTAGCCTATCTTCTCCCCTGCCTGCGGCAATGGAAATTTAGCAAGGATAAAGCTCCGCAGATACTCATCATTGTGCCAACAAGAGAATTAGTGGTACAGGTAGTGGAAGCCGTGAAAGCGCTTACCACTTATATGAGCCTGGTGGTAGTGGGTGTGTACGGAGGCGTAAATATCAACACGCAAAAGCTTGAGGTTGAAAAAGGATTGGATGTGTTGGTGGCCACACCAGGCAGGCTGTACGATCTTGCCATGAACGGCGCTTTTAAAACAAAAATGATCAAAAAACTAGTGATCGACGAAGTTGACGAAATGCTTAACCTGGGGTTTCGTACGCAGTTAAAAAATATACTTGACCTGTTGCCTGCACGAAGACAAAACCTTTTATTTTCTGCGACCATAACCGATGATGTGGAAGCGCTAATCGAAACTTATTTTAATGATCCCGTAAGAGTAGAAGCGGCACCAACCGGAACGCCGCTTGAGAATATCATACAGACGGGATACGAGGTACCCAATTTCTACACAAAAGTAAACCTGCTGCAATTATTATTATCGGAAGATGCAAGCATGACAAAGGTACTGGTGTTTGCCGCTACCAAACAATTGGCAGATCAGCTCTATGAGCAACTGGAAGCAAAGTTCCCGGGTACGGCAGGTGTGATCCATTCTAACAAAGAGCAGAACCACCGGTTCAATACGGTAAAACAATTCCAGGATGGCAACTATCGTTTTATCATCGCCACAGATATTGTGGCAAGAGGAATTGACATAGCCGAAGTTACGCACGTGATCAACTTTGATACCCCTGAGGTACCGGAAAATTATATACACCGGATTGGCAGAACAGGCCGGGCCGACAAGAAAGGTATTGCCATCACCTTTATTACAGAGAAAGAAAAAGAGTTCCAGGCAGCGATAGAGGGCCTGATGAAATACCAAATTCCGTTGGTACCATTACCCGCGAACCTTGTAATATCCGATGAGCTGACAGAAGATGAAAAGCCGAAAGTATTTATGAAGATCATCCAGGTAAAGGCGCCAAAAAAGGAAGAATCAGGCCCCGCTTTTCACGAAAAATCTGCTAAAAACAGCAAGGTAAATTTCATTGTTAAAAAGAAGGACCGCATGATGAAAAAATACGGCAAGCCGATCACAAGAGGGCAGAAGAAATGAGTGATGAATGATGAGTATTGAGTGGCGGATGCAATGGCTGCTCTCTGATTATTCATCACTCATGTCTCATCACTCATCACTCTTCATTCATTACTCATTGGTAAACAGCCTCCTCCATCTTTTTAAGGAAAATCCGCACCTGGCGGTTATTATCAGTTTATGCATAAGTGTGTTGATAGCGATTCTTGGCGTGGTGCCGAGTGTATTCGTTACCGCCGCCAACATTTTATTTTTTGGATTTTGGAACGGAACATTGATCTCTTTTTTAGGTGAATCAATTGGTGCCGGTATTGCATTTATATTATACCGGAAAGGATTCAAAAAAACTATCACAAAGGGGCTGGATAAATATCCGAGGATTAATAAATTAATTAATGCCGGCAATAAAGAGGCTTTTTATTTAGTCTTTTCTTTAAGACTGATACCCTTTGTTCCGTCCGGCCTCATTACATTTGCCGCTGCCATCGGAAAGGTATCCCTGCCGGTTTTTTTTGTAGCCAGTTCATTGGGTAAATTGCCGGCATTGTTGATGGAAGCCTGGTCAGTTTACGAGGTTACGGAATTTGGCTGGATCGGAAAAATCATACTGGCCGTCATTGCCTTGGGTCTGATCTATTGGGCCATTAAAAAA
>JBDSLD010000119.1:0-14926 GCA_039916545.1 Ferruginibacter sp. | reverse complement strand
AATATCAAATCAATAAAAAAGGCCTGGAAAGAAGTAAAGGGAAAGTCAGATATTGTGGTAGCGCTCACTCATTTAGCCCTTGACCAGGATGAAAGGATATTGCGTAAAGTAAAACATATCCGCCTGATTATGGGCGGTCATGAGCACAAGCACAATTATGTTACCGTTCGGAAAGGAGCGATCGCCAAGGCAGACGCCAATGCAAAAACCATGTATCGCCACTTACTATTCAGGAGCGGAAAAAGAGGGGAGATACAGATCATATCCGACCTGGTGGAAGTTGATACAACGGTAGCACCCGACCCGGTTACAGCGGCGGCTGTTAAAGAGTGGGAAGATAAGGCTTATGTTGCTTTTAGGTCTGTTGGCCTTGAGCCGGATGCCATAGTTTATCAACCAAAGGAACCGTTGGATGGAACAGAAGCGAGCATGCGGTATAAGCAAACCAACCTGGGTAACCTGATCGCGCAATCTATGCTGGCTGCTTCCTCAAAGTCGGATGCGGCGGTCTTCAACAGTGGTTCAGTAAGGATCGATGATATGGTCGAAGGCGTGATTAGTCAGCTGGATATTATCCGTATGTTGCCGTTTGGAGGGCGGCTGTTAGAAGTGGAACTGACTGGCACTTTGCTGAATCAAATGCTGACAACCAGCGATCATTTGAAAGGTCTTGGCGGATATTTGCAGGTAAGCGACAACGTTAGTTTTGATGGCACTTCCTGGTTGATTAACAACAGTGCCATCGACAAGCCGAAAGTTTATAGCATTATTGCACCTGAATATTTATTTACCGGCCTTGAAAAAGGCCTGGAATTTCTTAAAGAGGGAAACCCTGAAATAAGATCCTTGAAACGGTTCGATGCACCCGCTGATATACGCGGCGATATCCGTTTAGCGGTGGTCAGGTATTTACAAAGTTTGCCAACGCTTTAATTGCGATTTTTTCGTAAAATTTTGCTGGCTGCGGACTGCGATCCTGTATAATTCTTTTGACTTCAGCCACCGGCAACTTTTATTTACCTGCTTACTCAGACGAGGTAATGCGCAAAATAAAATCACCGGTGTATGGATCTCCCGCCATCAGGTTTTGGCCGATAATAAAACGCAATGCGCCGTTTCTCTTAAACGTATAAGTCAAACTGTCGCCGAATGGGCCGTCGAAAGCGCCACCTGGCTGCTGGATTTGATTGATCCTTACATTACCTCCTTTTTGCATTGGCTTGATAACAGCAGTCACTATCTGGCCCTTTTTGCCTTGAACCGTATATCCTGGTTGCTTTTTATTGGCAACAATATGCCCCATTATGTAAGCGGCTTTGTCTTTAATCTGAATCGTGGTATCTTTATCGCCTGCAAATATTGTATCAGCCAATGGCTTGATGGAATCGATTTGAGGGGCCATTTCAGTCGCCTCAATTATACCTTTTGCAGAATCTTTTAATTGATCTATTGCGCCGGCAGACCGATCGGTGTTATTGCAACCTAAAATGGCCAATAGTAAAATAATGGTTGTAAAGCAATAGAATTTACGCTGAATAATCATGTAACACCGAAAGCAAAATGGATGCCTGCTTTCCCTTCAACCGGTCAAAATCACGGTATTTTACCCAAAAAATGGCGTTCACATTTGGAAAATGACCGTTGGGATAACTTTTTTCTTAAAAACTACGGGCGTTTATATGTTTGCGTTCGTAAAAATTATAACTGTAAAAACATTTCATTATGAGACATCTAATTTATTTATTCATTGCTTCCCTTTTTGCAGTAACTGCAGGTGCCCAGGTAAATGGCTACGCCAAAGATGCCCAGGGCGCGCCAATTAAGGGTGCGACTATCAGCCTGCTCGCTGCAAAAGATTCTGCTATTGTAAAACTGGCAGTTTCAAAAGACAATGGCGCCTATATTTTTTCAGATATCAAAGAGGGTAAATACCTGGTAAAAGCCAGCTATGTTGAATATGAACCGTCTTTTTCTCCTGCGTTTGAGTTGACTTCTGCGGCCGTCACAGTCCCTGATTTCAAACTTGTCAAAGTGCCGAATAACCTAAAGACTGTCGTCGTGACCGCACAAAGGCCCATGCTTGAAGTAAAGGCAGACAAGATGATCGTGAATGTAGAAGGCACCATCAATTCGGTAGGATCAGATGCCCTGGAATTGTTGCGCAAATCGCCCGGCGTGCTGGTAGATAAGGACGATAATATCAGCCTGAGCGGAAAAAATGGTGTCCAGGTTTACATTGATGGGCGCCCCACTCCACTGGGCGGCCAGGACCTGAGCAGTTATCTCAAATCATTGAATTCTTCCCAGATAGAAGCCATCGAGATCATTACCAATCCGTCTGCAAAATATGAAGCTGCAGGCAACGCAGGCATCATCAATATCCGGTTGAAGAAAAATAAATCCTTTGGTACCAATGGCTCCGTAAATGCCGGCTGGAACATCGGCACTTATGCCAAATACAACGCGGGATTGAACCTTAACTATCGCAATAAAAAAGTAAATCTCTTTGGAAACTACGGATACAATGAGGGTTTGAACGAAAGCAGCATCGGCCTTTACCGCGCACTTGGTGATAGTCTCTTTAATCAAAAAAGTACGATCATCATGAAGAATGAAAGTCACAATTACAAAGCCGGGATGGATTATTTTATCAATAGCAAAAATACCATCGGTGTTATTGTAAATGGAACTATATCACACCCTTCTTTCAGCAATAAAAGCACTACACCGATCTCTTACGTGCCAACTAATACGGTTGACAGGATATTGGTGGCAGACAATTCAAGCAGGTTAAAACGAAACAACCTTAACTTCAACCTGAATTATAGTTATGTGGCCCCGACCGGTAAAAACCTTACGGTCAATGCGGATCACGGAACATACGATATCTACAGCAACCAGTTTCAACCGAATTATTATTTTGATGCGACCGGTGAACACGCGATCAGCAATGTAATTTACCGGATGATAGCCCCAACCAATATTGACATTAATTCGTTGAAAGCGGATTGGGAACAACCATTCCAGAAAGGAACGTTAGGAGTTGGCGGAAAAGCAGCCTTCGTAAAAACAGACAACGATTTCCAGCGCTACAATGTTATTGGCGGAGTTGACCAACTTGACAGGGACCGCAGCAACCTTTTCAATTACAAGGAAAAAATCAGCGCCGCCTATGTAAATTATAACCGTGTGTTAAAAGGCATGACAATCCAGGCCGGTGTTAGAATGGAACATACAGGTTCGGAAGGAACATCAACCGGGGAGAAACCAGTCACCAGCGGATACGTTGGATACAGTGAAGTTTTTAAACGCAGCTACACTGACTTCTTTCCAAGCGCGGCAATCACTTTTAATAAAAATCCAAAGAACCAATTTAGCATTTCTTACAGTCGCAGGATTGATCGGCCTAACTACCAGGACCTGAATCCATTTGAATTTAAACTGGATGAATACACTTTCCAGAAAGGTAATATCAACCTGCGTCCACAATACACCAATAGCATCGGCGTAACCAATACTTATAAATATAAACTGACCACCACGCTAAATTACAGTCATGTTAAGGACCTGTTCACCCAGGTATTTGATACAGCCGAAAAATCAAAAGCCTTTATTTCAAAAAGAAACCTGGCTACGCAGGATATTGTAAGCCTGAACATCAGTTATCCTTTCCATTACAAGGCTTATAATATGTTTGCCAATGTAAATAGTTTCTATACAAAATACAGTGCAGATTTTGGCGAGGGCAGAAAGATCAATGTAAATGCAGGTGGGGTAAGCGTTTATGTACAAAACAGTATTAAATTCGCAAAGACATGGACCGCGGAACTAACGGGCTTTTACAATGCGCCGACCGTGTACCAGGGAACGATAAAAGCCAATTCATTATGGAGCATCGATGCCGGTTTTCAAAAGCAGGTGATGCAGGGAAAAGGCACCATCAAAGCTTCCGTGAGTGATCTGTTGCACACGCTTAAGTTTAGCGGTGTGAGTGAATTTGCCGGCCAGCGGACTGACCTTACTTCACGTTGGGAAAGCAGGCAGTTCAAATTAAATTTTGTTTATCGCTTCGGTAGCAACCAGGTAAAAGCAGCCCGCCAGCGTGGTACAGGTGCAGATGATGAAATGAAAAGGGTACAGCAAAGTGGAGGTGGCGCTCCTGGCATAGGAAATTAGTTAATCATTTTGCAGGGCTGGCTTCGCAAGTTGCCGGCTCTGCAAAAAAATTTAATAGCAATTATTGATCATTCAAATCACCTTCCGGGTAAAATAATGTTAATGGAGCAGGCAAAAAAAAGATACCCGTTTTTGACCGTTTTTGTAGTGGTGCTTGTCCTCAATTTATTTTTCTCCTTATTAAGCCTGTTTGTTTTATTCCTGGTAGGGTCCGATGAAAGTGCAAGCGAGTTAAACGAATTTCTTACTCGAGATAGTTTGTTAAGAAAAACCTCAAACATCATTTTCCTTTCAGTCTTTTACTATTTCACATTGAATTATTTCAATAAATTAATGGTGGAGAAAAAAGCCACCGGGCATTACCTGCGCGTTTCTGTTGCAATGGTTGTAATTGTATTTATCTATCTTTTTTCGCTTAATTATTTTTCGCCGCAGGAAGCCATAATGGACGGAAAAAAGAGATCGCTTGGTATACTAATATTTTCATTTGTCACGTTGAGTATATTTTATACGATGGGCGGTTTGTTGCTTGCTTACTTAAATAACCTCCGCGATGAAAAGAAACAAAGAAAAATACTGGAGGCGCAAAAGATGCAACTTGAAGTAGATAAGTCACACGCTAATTTTAAATTTTTAAAGTCGCAGATCAATCCTCATTTCCTGCACAATACGTTGAATTTTTTGTATGCCAAATCATTGCCCTATTCTGCTGAATTGTCTGAAGGAATTTTAACTTTGTCCGATATTATGCGATATGCATTAAATGAAGCGACGGGCAGTGACGATAAGGCTCCGTTAAAAGATGAGATCGAACATGTAAGAAATGTGATCAAGATCAACCAGCTTCGTTTTAGTAACAACCTGCATGTAAATTTTGAAGTGAAGGGCGTGGTTAACGGGGTTGAAGTAATTCCATTCCTGCTTATTACCGTGGTTGAAAATGCTTTTAAACATGGAGATCTGCAACGCGTGGAATTCCCGATCGAAGTAAAGTTAGCTGTAGAGCATAACTGCTTGTACTTTTATTGCCGCAATAAAAAGAAAACCGGACCGAAGGAAATGTCTACCGGGCTGGGGCTCGACAATATCCGCAACCGCCTTGACTTTGCCTACGGAAAAAATTATAAATTTATTATAAAAGACGAGGCCGATTTTTACACAACAGAATTAATAATTGATAAATTATGATCAGGTGCTTAATAGTAGACGACGAGCAACATGCGATTGATATACTGGTTCATTATATCAATCAAACGCCTTACCTGGAATTTGTAGGCAGCACTACGAAGCCAATAGAGGCTTTGCAAACTGTGATTACGCAAAAAATTGACCTGGTGTTTTTAGACATCCAAATGCCCGACCTGTCAGGGATCGATTTTGTTAAAGCCATCAATGGAAAAGCGAATGTTATTCTCACTACTGCCTATTCCGAATTTGCCATTGAAGGCTTCGACCTGGAAGTAGTTGACTACCTGTTAAAGCCCATCCGCTTTCCACGCTTTTTGACGGCCGTACAAAAAGCTGTAAAAATAATTGCTGAAAAAGCAGGCGACCTTGACATTAAAAATGAGGAAGGCTATATTTTTGTCAAAACAGAATCCAAAGGAAAATTACTTAAGATCAACCTGGATGACATCGATTACATCGAGGGCATGAAAAATTACGTTGCCATATATTGTGGCGGCCACAAAACACTTGTTTACACCAACCTGAAAGACCTGGTAAATCATTTACCCAACAGGGAATTCATACGGATACATAAATCTTTTATTATCCCGATCAACCGGGTAACAGGCATTGAGGGAAACCGCATTTTATTAAAAAATGTGACTGCAGAAATATTGATAGGAGAAAATTATAAAACTTTTTTGATGGAAATCATTAAGCAAAATATGATCTCGTAAAATAAGCGCAGCAAGTTCTCAAGAATTTTCCCCGTGTTTTTCCATCATATTATTTATACGCAATTCTTCAATGTCTAAATCCAGTTCTGCCTTGCTGATAGAGTCTTCATTGAATGTTCCTTCTTTTTGAAACCTGAGCAGCAATTCACGCTGGTATTTTACGATCTCAAGTTGAGCGGCCAGCATTTGCGTAATAAAGTTAAGCTGACTTACCTGTTTTGATTTCGCAAATTGGTTAAGGCCTTTTTTTTGTGAGAGGATGCTGTAATTCGTTTCATATATTTTCCGGATCTGGTCCATTACTTTGTCATCTACTTTTTCCGGAAAATCCTGGTTGATGAACCGAAGCGTATTTTCTGTGAGGGTAAGCTCCAGGTCCTTATTTTCCTGCTTTTGCAAACCCGCCTCCGTTTTTATACCAAGTATGCGGATGAGCAAAGGCAATGTTAATCCCTGCACAACAAGCGTAAATAATATCACGATAAAAGTAAAAAAGAGAATGTGGTTTCGCTGAGTAAATGCAGTTCCGTTATGCAAAGTCAGGGGCAAGGCCAGGGCCGTGGCAAGGCTTACCACACCGCGTGTACCCGTCCACGCTACTACCAGCACATTTTTCCAGGAGATCACTTCTTCGGTGTCATCGCCAACAGGCGGTTTAATTTTCCTTCTGAATATAACCTGGTTGTAAGAGCCGATAAATACCCATATGATTCGTGTTGCAATGGTGACAAATGTAACCAGCAATCCAAAACCCAACATTTGCAAAAACCCATATTCTTTAAAGCCGGTAATGATACCCGGCATTTGCAGACCAATAAGGATAAAGACCAGGCCATTCAACACGAAGATTACGGTATCCCAAACTACCTTTGTCTGCAGCCGGGTTTGAAAGGAAAATATTTCTCTTGAGTTCCAGGAAATATAAAATCCCGCACTTACCACTGCCAGTACACCGGAGGCGTGCAAACGCTCTGCAAGTGCATAGGCGACAAAGGGTGTAAGCAGGCTAAGACTGGTTTCAACTATGGAATTATCGCTGATCTTTTTATGGGCAAACACCATTATGTATCCAATCACAAGGCCTGTTAATATGCCGCCGAGGGCAACAATTAAAAAACCCACGCCTGCTTTCCAGAATACAAAAACGCCGCTAAGCGTAGCTGTTATCGCATACCGGTAGGCTATCAATGCCGAGGCGTCATTTACCAGGCTCTCCCCTTCAATGATCGTAACTACTCTGCGATTGAGTCCAAGCCCCTTGGTAATATTAGTAGCAGCAACCGCATCGGGAGGTGATACAATAGCACCCAGTACAAATGACAAAGGCCAGCTAAATCCAGGTATAAAATAATGTGCCGCCACAGCTACTGCGACCGTAGTAAAAAATACAAGTGTTATTGCAAGCGTAGATATTGGCCAAATCTCTTTTTTAAAATCGAGCCAGGATGTTTTAGACGTTGCGTCATACAGCAACGGCGGCAGGAAAACGAGGAAGACAATTTCAGGATCCAGGGCGAGATCGGGAATAAAAGGTGCCATTCCTAATACTACTCCAACAATCAATAAAAGGATCGGGAAAGGAAAATTAATCTTTCCTGAAAATACGGATAGCACGAGCAGGATCGCAATGATGAATATGACAACGGTGAAATTTTCCATTCGCAAAGATAGAAATTGTCAGCCGGCAACAATGCGGTTTATGGGAACAAAGCAGTAACAGATTTTTCTGCAGTAGTTTAGATTGGCCATGCCGATATTCCCTTGGCCGACTTTCCCCATCCTGCATTTGCCAAATTTACAAACAAGGCAATTAGTCTGGAGCCACTTTACATCCTGATCAACAACTTATAATCCCTGCAAAGCAGCCTAAAAATAATGGTACTTACTTAAAAGGCCGCTATGCCAGGGATAATAATTAAGCGGGTTCAAAACCCCGGGTTAATTATAATTTTGTGATGTCACCTTCCGATACGGTCGTTGTTTCAACTATGCTGGTATTCACAGAAAACGATTTTACATAAGTTTTCTTTCCTACCACCAGTCTGAAATTTAAAACCTGGTCAGTGTCTCTTTTTTCGATCTTAACTGTTGAAACCTTTAAGATATTTGTTAAACCGGAAGCATATATTTCACCTTCATTTTTGTCGTCGATGGCAAACTTTGCTTTTGCAGGTTCAGTCGATTCAAGTGTCACCTTAAAGAGCAGGTAGTCACCATCATCTCCGAGATACTTTACTTTAAGTGGTTCTTCAGCATTTACTGAATAACTTGCTTTTACTGCCTGCGCATTTGTAATATTCGCAAATATTATCAGCGATGCTGCGGCTAAAACGATGTTTTTTAACTTTGTCATGGTTTTGAAGTTTAATTTGTTATTAATCATTACTGCCTCTTTTACCGTATACAATAAATGAGGTAAAATTTTACGATATAGCAGGCGTGAAAAACTTATTAGATATAGCTGGCGACGTGATACAATTCTATTGGCTTCCATAAAAACTGGAGGCATTTTTTTACCAGCTTGCTCTTTGGATTTTTCAAAGGCAGGTAAAACATAGCGCAAACAAGAATGCAGTGAAGTAATTGAAATGATCTAAGGATCGTGAATGGTAAAGCGTTGATGGCCCCATTTGTGTAAGCTAATTGCTTACGATCCTACTGGAATAATATCGGATAAAAGGGTAAAAAACTAAAACTATTCTTATGGCCGAAATAGCATTTGAACTTTCCGGCAACATATTTCTCACTAATAAAAATTAATTAATCCATATTATTTCAATTCAATTTTCAGGACAATCAAATTTGTCATAATATCCTTTAACCTATACCCGGACAATCAATTAGTCAAATTGTTATCATTCATCCGGTAAAATTTATTGTCTCATCTTTTAAAAGAATGACAACAAAACCGCAAAAGATCCATTTGGTAATTCCTGCAATGCAGCCCTGTGCTTATGTTTCATTCGATCACAGAGCCGCATTACAAGGACAAAATATTTCAATAATCAAAAACCGGTCGTGCTTACAATGAAGTGATCTCGTTCTCAGCTACAGTTGTTGTTTCAACTTTACTTGTATTTACAGAAAACGATTTTGAATATGTTTTTTTACCTACTACTAACCTGAAATCCAGCACCTGGCCTTCTTTCTTTTCGATCTTTACTGTTTGCACTTTATACTTTGGTGTAAACTTGTAAGAATACAATTCACCTTCCTTTTTGTCGGTGATCGCAAATAAAGCATTGCCTGGAATCTCTGCTTTTACAGTTACCTGGAAAGTAAGGTAATCACCGTCACTGCCAATGTATTTTACTGCCATTGGTTCTTCATAATTTATCGAGTAACTTGCTTTGATAGCTTGTGCGTTTGTAACATTTGTAAATATTACAAGCGAAGCAACAGCTACTGCGATGTGTTTTAACTTTGTCATAATTTTAATTTTAATTGTTAGAGAATTATTATTCTATCTGTTGCTATACAACAAACAGGGTAAAATCTTTACATACAGCAGACTTAATAAAGTGCAAACGTTGTGGTTGATTTTTTATATGGCTGGCGACGTTTAAACTCTTTGCAGAGTTTGCTGTAGTGGTTTGTAGAAAAATGATAAAAAGGGTACATTTTATAAATTCCACTACATTGTAAAAACTATTATAACAACGGTAAGAATTGTTATTTATGATGTAAAGGTAGAATGATTTTTTAGTGGTTGAGAACTAATATACGAGCTGTTTATTTACTCTAAAAATGCCAATTTTTTCCTAAAACCCTTGCTGGATATGTATTTCAGACACATTTCATAATGACGTCCAACCGTTTTTTTTGGAGACTTTGCGTATATTTTACATATAACTTATTTTTTAGCCAAAGGTCACTATTTATATAAAACACCGGTTAGTCCATACTGTTAGCAAGCGAATGATTTGATAATTACAGGTTATCTTCCTAAAAAAAACGGATAAAAAATTATCGCATTCATTTAAATTTATTTCCTATAGAATTAATTTATATTTTACAGTAACAACCATTGTACATTCCAAATTCAAAACATGATCAGATCAGTTGCTTTTTTATTCCTGGTGGGCACTTGCTTTTTAGCAACTGCACAAACTACCTCAAAAGATAATTTCCTTTTTATTGATACGCACAACGATGTGATGTCAAAGCAAATTCTTAACGGCGCCGACCTTGCAACGACTCAGCCGTCATTAAACTTTGACCTGTTAAAAGCAGCCACGGGTAATTTAGGCGCACAGGTATTTTCTATTTGGTGTGATGAAGCATATGGTAATGGTAAAGCCTTTGAACGCGCCAATCGTGAAATAGATTCATTGATGTCGCTTATAAAACGGAACCCGGGTAAAATGATGTTTGTTACTAATTCAAAGGGCCTAAAAAAAACTATCAAACAGCATAAGTTCGCTGCGATGATCGGTGTGGAAGGTGGCCACATGATTGAAGAAAGAATGGACCTTCTGGACAGCCTCATTAACCGCGGAATGAAATACCTGACACTAACGTGGAACAATAGTACAACCTGGGCAACTTCTGCAAGGGACGAGGTAACAAAAAAAGATTCGCTTCTCCATATGGGACTAACTGATCTGGGAAAACAAATTGTGGCAAGGCTCAATGAAGCAGGTGTAATGGTGGATGTATCACATGTTGGAGAAAAAACTTTTGCGGATGTAATGGCAATTACAACCAAACCTGTTATTGCATCTCATAGCTGCGCCTGGTCCTTATCGCCTCACCGGCGGAACTTAAAGGACGACCAGCTCAGGGCGATAGGCAAAAATGGCGGTGTAGTATTTGTAAACTTTTATAGTGGCTTTTTAGACAGTACTTATGAAAATAAAAGGGACTTGTTTCTAAAACAACATGCAGCAGCGCTCGACTCATTAAGTAAATTGTCTGGAGATATTGACCTGGCCATTATGAACCTCTTCACTATGTACCAGCAGGAATCAGACGCGTTGCGACCGCCATTATCAAGCCTCATCAACAACCTTGACTATATCGTAAAAATGATAGGAATAGATCATGTCGGCATCGGCGCTGATTACGATGGTGCTGAATCCTTTCCGTTACAAATGAATGATGTAAGCTGCTATCCATTGATCGCTGCCGAACTAAAAAAAATTGGCTATTCAGATTCAGATATAAAAAAAATAGCCAGCGGAAATTTTATGCGTGTATTAAAAGTCAATGAAAAAAAATTATAATTACGCATAGATTACCAAAGAGCTCAATCAAAAAATAAAGTCCTATTCAAAGCAAACAAGTTTTACAACTCATTACATAATCTAAATTCCGCAGCTTTGTCAAAGAAAACACTTTTGTTATCAATTTTTATTTTGGTAAAATTTGTGGTGCACTATTTCCTTATCAATCCTGTCTATGACTTGCACCGGGATGAATATCTTCATCTTGACCAGGGAAAGCATTTGGCCTGGGGTTTTGAATCTGTTCCGCCATTTACCTCCTGGATATCCTGGGTAATTTTACAATTAGGTAACGGCGTCTTTTGGGTAAAATTTTTTCCGGCCCTGTTTGGCGCCCTAACTTTAATGGTTGTTTGGAAGGCCATTGAGGCACTTGGGGGAAATATTTTTGCATTGGTATTGGGAGCGGTAGCAGTTACATTTTCCGTACTGTTCCGTATGAATTTGCTTTTTCAGCCTAATTCATTTGATATATTATGCTGGACATTATTATACTTTACTTTTCTTAAATATATAATTTCGTATGACAACAAATGGCTTTGGCTGGCAGCCATCACATTTGCAATTGGCTTTTTAAATAAATACAATATCGCATTTTTACTCATGGGTTTTCTACCCGCTATTCTTCTCACCGAACACAGGAAGATCTTTTTAAATAAACATTTCTATTTTTCTATTGCTTTTGCAATACTCCTTATCTCACCCAACCTGGTTTGGCAATACCAAAATAATTTCATCGTTTTTCACCATCTGAAAACATTGTCGGAAACCCAATTGGTAAATGTTAACCGGGTGGATTTTCTTAAAGAACAGATCCTGTATTTTTTGGGAGCC
This sequence comes from Ferruginibacter sp., assembly GCA_039916545.1. Taxonomy (GTDB): domain Bacteria; phylum Bacteroidota; class Bacteroidia; order Chitinophagales; family Chitinophagaceae; genus Ferruginibacter. The sequence goes on along the minus strand of JBDSLD010000119.1, from coordinate 2,787 downwards.
ATTTTCATTATAGTGGCTGCGTTTATTTCATTTTTTATCTATCCACCCTTTAAAAAATACCGCGTTTTCGGATGGGCGTTTGTAATTACCATACTAATTTTTTTATATTTTAAAGCAAAGGCATATTATGCTGTTGGCCTCTACCCGATACTACTTGCATTTGGAGCAGCTTATCTTGAACAAGTATTCAGACTGGGCTGGAAGCGGTATTTACGCCCTGTCTCCATACTAACGATCTTCCTGCTTTTTATTCCACTTATCAAGATTGGCTTTCCAATACACAGTCCGCAAGATACCATGAAAGACGGGCAGCTTTTAAAAGATATGGGGTTACTACGGTGGGAAGATGGGAAGGATCATTTTCTTCCGCAGGACTACGCTGATATGACCGGCTGGAGTGAATTAGCAGCCAAAGTAGACAGCGTTTTTAACGGCCTTTCCAACAAAGAAAACACCCTGGTACTTTGCGATAATTACGGACAGGCAGGAGCTATCAATTATTACTCAAAATATAAGGATATCGGCGCCGTGTCGATGAACGCGGATTATATCAATTGGTTTCCATTGGATAAAAAAGAAATAAAAAATGTGATATTGATTCAGGATGCAACTGATGATGACAAGAACAGAGTAAAGGAACGACCACTTTTTAAAACGGTAATAACAATCGGTAAAATAGAAAATATTTATGCAAGGGAACAGGGTACAACAATTTATTTATTGAAAGACGCAACTGCGGATATTAATAAAATATTACGGGATGACATCAACAAAATTAAAAGCAAACGATAGCAAGTCACTTGCTTTAAGGCAGTTTTTCTTCCGAAATATTTCCTTCAAATAAAAGGCTCGTGTTAGGATCAATGATTATTTGCGTTGGCCTTGCAGCAATTGGAATTTCCAACTGTGTTACTTTATCTTTTATTAAAAAAGTTTGATTAATATTCGCAGATCCAGCGTTAACAAAAGCAAGCTCTAACGGAAAAGAAAATAATTGTTTTTGTTGTTGCTCAATATTTAGCCTGGCTACTTTTTTGCTTTCATTATACGACCATTTCACCTGCAATACCGTGTGGCCCGGCGTAAATAGCCACTGCTGAAAAAATTCTTTTAAATTAATTCCGGATACCTCTTCCATTACTTTTTGAAGATCGCTGGTATAAGCATTTTTCCCTGCATAGTCTGCATAGTAGTTTTGTATTCCTTTCCAGAATAAACTATCGCCCAATTTCCTTCTAAGCATGTGCAATACCCAGCCGCCCTTTTCATAAGAATTGCGATTGAGCAACACAAGGAAATTTTTTTTCTCACTTGTATCAACTATCGGCGTAAAACGTACTTTAGAAAATTTTATGACTGTCTCCCGCTCCGTTTCCAGTTTTGTTTTGATAAAGTCGAACCCGTATTTACTTTCAAGGTAAAGATTGGCCATTTCAGTAGCAAAACCTTCACTGAGCCATACATGCGGCCAGTCTGCCTCAGTGGCTGAATTACCGAACCACTGGTGCGCAATTTCATGGGCCAACAACTCTTCCGAAGTTCGTTTACCGGTTATGCTGCGTTCGTTATAAAAAATAGCGCCGGCATTTTCCATACCGCCGAATATCGTAATGGCTTCTACATTGGCTAACTTTTTATAGGCATAGGGCCCGACTTTATTAATAAAAAAAGGCAATATTTCCGTTGCCTGGGCATAGTCGTAAAAGCCATTTTTTTTGTCTTCCGGAAATACCCAGCTGGATACCGGTATACAATCCACATTTCCTTCATGATTGACCGCAAAATCCGCTAACCCGATCACCATAACTTTCGTGGGCAGCGCTACCGTTTCTTTCCAATGCGTAAATTTTTTTTGCGCGCCTACAGAACTCTCTTCTACCAGCACTCCGTTAGAAATGACCTGGTAATGATCAGGCGCCGTTACTAAAAAATCGACGCTGGCCTTATCAGACAAATGATCTACACAAGGCAGCCAGTTTCGGGCGCGGTTGGGCCAGTTGTCGCCAAAAATGGTTCGCCGCTTAAATTTATTTTTGCTGAACACAAGGCCATCTGCAGGTATGCCTGCATAAATAATTTCATAGGTCCTGGTATCGCCGGCTTGCGCGCGGTTATTCAACTTGATCTTTACCAGGTCAGATACATGCTCAAATGTGGTAGTCTCTTCATTTTCTTTTACAGCAATAACTGTCATTCCCTTTCCATTGTACTTTTTATTGATAAGATCAAACCTGATATTATCGGTTGTCTGCAAAAACAACACGGTGATCAGCGCAGTTGCTTTGATCTCATCGCTCGAATCAGTTATTGCGATCGAAAACTCATAATGCTGTACATCTATAAATGGATTATAAACATGTTTTGCCTGGGCGTCCACGGCTACCTGAAAAAAAGCCGTTAAAAATAAAAGAATAAATGTTGAGCGCATGATTGGGGTGATTATTTTAAAACCAATATACATAAGATGCTACGATAAATGGTGAGCTTATTTTAGGTATCGGGTATCTATCCCGACCAAATTTTAAACAATTTATTCAAACAACTTCATAATTTCACGACAACTTTTATTTATTACTGATGAATTTTTTAGGAAATATTCTCTGGTTGATATTTGGCGGACTGGCTGCCGCACTTGGCTACTTTGTCGGTGGACTGGTACTTTGTATCACAATAGTCGGACTACCATGGGGACTACAGTGCTTTAAAATCGCCGGGTTCGTGTTGTGGCCATTTGGAAAAAAAGTGATCAACAATAATAGCAACGGCGGCTGCTTATCGTTGTTTTGT
>JBDSLD010000118.1:0-16309 GCA_039916545.1 Ferruginibacter sp. | reverse complement strand
GCATATCTATCATCCCATCTACGAGTGTCTTAACACCCGATGTCAAATTAAACAACAGGTTCAATACATCACCGCGGGACTGGCTGACAGATTGAAAAAGATTCTGGAAGCCAATAATTTTATCATCTTTATTATCGTTTACATCTGAAGGTATTTTGTCAACTTCGTCGAGGAGCGCATCGAGTTTCGTTAAAAATACCGGGTAAAATCCCTGCAATTTAAAAGTTGAATTTTTGATTTCGTTGAGTCCGGCAGATGATAATTGTTTGTATGAACGCGCTGCAATTCGGAAATCACCAAGCATCCTTTTCCTAAGCGCGGCAAAAGCGATTTTCGCAGATGTCACTTTGTATTTTTCATTGTCGCTAACAGCTTTATCAAGGTCTGGTATGGCCTGGTCAACGAGGATACCGAATGGCTGCGGCAGTGAAGGCCAGGAAATTGCTAAGAAATTGCTTAAATTATCCAGGTCCGTTTTATTATCCGCCTGCGCCTTTTTAATTGCATCTATCTGGACTGTCAACGCGGTCCGGGCTGCAGTGACCGCTGCAGTGATGTCCTCCGTTTTACGAAGGTCGACAGATGTCTTCAGGTCATTGAAGATCCTGTCAAGGTGCTCACCAAATTTTTCATCCGGCCGGTTGTGCTTCTCTTCCCTGATCAGTTGTAATAACTCGAGTGCATCCAGCACTGTTTTATCGCGCTGTATCCGGGCTTCTAAATAAATGCGTGTCAGGAAGCCAAACACCAGTCCGGCGGCTATGATCAATATGATCCACCCCCCACCCCTTTTGGTTATTATCTGGATCGTAAAAGGGACGGGGTTTGCAAGTTGCGGTGCGTTGAGCTCATAGGTACCCACCACGGTGCCAATGGGGAAATTGCCCGAAAGTTGATAAGGAAAAGTAGCCCCCAGGCCTGAAGGAATGCCTTTACTCAGTTCTTCAAACGTCAGCTTCCCCGTTACAGTGGTACCCTTTGAATCTATCATGCTGATCTCCCGGATTGATAATGGGCCAATTGCCGTGTTCCTGGAGGTTTCAAACAAAGACAGCGGTTTTATCGAGGAACAGTAACCGGTAAAGGGAAATGCACTCGTCCTTGTAGCAATGACCGAAATGGGCAGCGTTAAAGCGGCAGCTTTGATGGATACATCGATGCTAAGCGTCTCCGGCAGTGTATCCTGCAGATCTCTAAATACATTTAGAAGCAACTGGTATTTTCCCTGGTCAAGGGCGGGATCATTATTAACAAGTATCTGAAGGAAGGCATTATTATAATTATCGATGGCAACATTGACAGTAAACGCACTATCAGCTACAGCCTTTGCCGGGTTTTGAAAACTTACATTAATAAGCCTGATTACAGGCTGTTTGCCTTTGATAGCAGCGTTGATGCTTACTGGTATCTTAAATGATGCCTGGGGTTTAGTCAGACCTATCTCATAAGAATTTCCCCGTAAAAGTTTTACACCTTGTGCAAAAACCAAGGCTGGGGTTAGCGCGAGGAACAACAAATACAGGATAGTCAGGAACCATGTTGTTATAATCTTATTTGCTGTTTTTTCATTTACTCTTTCGGGCCAGGAACCAATTTTTATAGCGGGCATATAGCGTTATTGTACATTTTTGAAACGAATAATTTACAACTGGAAGACTCAACTACGATAATGACATAAAGATGTAAATTCTTTTTTGTATTCTTTTATTATGCTGGTAATATTTCCAGGAAGATAATTCTAAATTAAATCGCGGTGATCGTGTTGAATTTCGTTGCAACAATAAATGATGGTTTAGAATTTTTTATCGTGGCATAAAACCTGGTATGCGGACATTTATGTCAATCTTAATTGTTCGGGACCTTAGATTGGTAAGCACCATGCGCAGGGCGCTGCCCTCTGTCTCCCTTGTTACTGATAAATGCTTCTTAAATGTGCAATAATTTTTTTTGGCAAATACATCTACAACTAAAACAGTAGTAACAAAGCAGACACAGGGCAGCACTCTGCGCGTATAAAATTCTGGCGCACGAGTTTTCGGACACTTATCTTATTACACCGGTACCAGGCTACCTGGTGACATTAATACATATACACCCTGCGGTCCAATAACCCAGCAAAATTTATCAGTTTTATTTACCAACAGAACTTTTGTTCCTTCAACAAAGAACCCGTCCGGCTGCTTGTCACCAGCAGGGGCATCAAAATAATAATTTTCCCTGGCTGATAACTGGTGGGTGAAATGGTTAGGTACGGGGTCAATGATATTTTTTGCAGGTATCAATGCATTCTCCGGTAAAACTTCCTGGGCTGGTCTTGATACTTCCTGCATGGCCTGGTAAAATAAGCGTGATAATTTATTGCATGGCACTCTCTGGTAAAATAAGCGGGATATTTGGAAGAACCACGCCTCCACCATTTTCAATTTGCTGAGAAAACATTAAACCACTTTCAGCTATCGCTAATAAGTTTGGCAGGTTGAAAGGCTCCGCCTGGTTTATATCGACCTCTTAGCCAATATCCTGCAGACTTGCCACTGTAACTTTACTGATAGGGTTACACCGGGCGGCAATAAATCCAGACATCAATTCATTCCTGAAAATTGTTTCCCGCCAATGTGAATCGCGTGTTCCATCGCCACCGGTATTTTCGACAGGAACTGCTACAGGAGAATTACTGCCCTTCAAAATTCCATATTCGACCATGGCCGCCTGCCCGGTAAAAGTGGGATTAGGAGTGCCTGCGCCATTCAGCAAAGATTTGCGGTTCCAGATCGTACCTATCCCGATCACATGCCCCATTTCATGCGTGATCACATCATTGAGGGTGCCGTCCTGCTCCATTTTGTCCAGGTCCGCCGTATCAAATGCCATTTTGCCTTTAGCCGGTAGAAAAGCCGCGCTCCCGGCATTGGAAGGACGTAGATGGGTTGGCCCGGCCTGTCCTAAAATTCCTCCGGGGCCGTCAATGTTACTTCCCTGTGCCAGTATTAAAAGATCGTCAATGATCTCTCCATCTACATTGACGCTGGGCAGATCCCCGACAATAATTTTGCACCACCTGTCTGCGGCTGTTTTGAAGGACTGTTTTTGTGTTTCGTTTAATCCTCCTAAAAACCGGACTTCAATTGTATAAGGAGAAGTAGTATCAGCCAATTCTAATGCTACCTGGTCATTTGCCCTGGCAAAATATATTTCAATGTCATTGTTAATAACTGCGGTATCTTCTTTAGCATGTTTCATTTTATAATTTTTAAATAAGTATGTTTAAAATTCGCCTTGCTTCACCCTGGTAATGTTTTAAATTTTGGTGATGCTGTAACAAAATTAGCCTTTGCAACAGGTGGGCCTACAGTATAAACACCCTTTTAAAAAAGGATTTTCATGGTATTCTTTTATTAAGATGATTACCTGGGTAAAAGAATTTTTCGCGACGGTAATTATTGTCATGACTATCAATCAACCTGCAACTTTCAAATTATCAGTGAGTAGCCTTTCACCTGCATTTAATTACGATGAAATATAATGTAAGTTAATTATGATTAGGCAACGCAGCTCTTCAGGCATAGACAAATTAGTTTCGCAATCATGATCGAGCCGTAGCCCTGTATTGGCTTGGCGAAATATATATTCAACCAAAAAACATCATAAGCTAATGCCTAAAAAACGCGGGTTTGAGAAGAGTAAAATTACAGTAACAGCTGAAAGGTAATGGTTGCACGCCAGGTGAACTGAAGGACGGGTTAAAAAGTCTTATGGAGAAAAGCAAGGCTATCAAAGTAATTTAACAAGGATAGGGAATAACAAACAATTAATAAAACAACAATAAATAACACCGTTAATACCTGGCACTAAATCAACCAATTAAAAACACGTTATTTACCAACTACGTTATCCCGGTAAGGCAACGTCATAAAATTGAACTCCGGTAGAAGCCGCCTGTTTATGGAAGATCATTGGTTAAGCAGTTGGCTCCGTGTCACACGTAACTTACGTGGTACGGAGCCAACTGCGCTTACTACCAATGGTTCTACAAATAAGCCGCCGCAAGGGCCGGGAATGCTAAATTATGACGTTGCGCAAAAGGGTAATTATCTTTTACTTTTTATAAATATTAATTAAAAACAGGACCCGGGTATCAATTATTAATGCGCCATAGTCATTTCGCTTTCTTTGACAACTTTTGAATTTTTTTGCCAGAAGAAGAACAGGAGAAAAAGAACGATCAATATCGCGGGGAAGGTCATCATCTTCAATAATGCAGTTTGCCCCGTTGCCAGTTCGAGTGCGCTTCCTGTAAGTCCTTTTGAGGTATTTTCGGTCCTTGCACTATCGATCCAGCTACCGATTATAGGTTGAAAGTAAGCTGTAGAAAACATCCCTACTCCACCAACAATGGACATGCCGAGCGCACTGCTGCGGGGAACCCTTTGTGCAACCGAACCAATCATAACCGGCCAGAAATAACAAACCCCACTTGCGAAGACAACGGCTGCTACATACGCCAGTGGCCCGGTCACCGTACTGAACATATAAATACCAATGGTGGCCAGTACAGCACCAATCAACAGAGTGCCCGTTTGCCCTAATGTACCAACAACCGGTCCGGCAAAAAATCTACCAAATGCCATGAGGCCGGCCGTAAGCGCCAGGATGATCATTGGTTCTGCACCGCTGCTGCTTAAAACAACACTTACCCACTGACCCGGACCGAACTCCGAAATCGCCGTGAGCGCCATACAAAAGAACAGGAAGATATAAACCGGGCTCAACATTGCCTTGAAGTTGGCTGCAAGAGAATTGACTGCTTCCACCTGGGGTTTTGGGAAAGTTTTGCCGAAAAATAAAACAGCGTAAATGACCGTAGGAACCATGGTCACCCACATTTGGGCCGCCCAGCCCAGCCCCATGCGCGTCATGAAGAAGGAGATGATCGATCCAACCAGTATCCCGCCGGGAAACCACATGTGAAACCTTCCCAGCATCTTTTGCATTTTCAAACCGGAGTACATATCCGCAATCATCGGGTTACAAGCGGCTTCTGTACATCCGTTTCCAATCCCGATCAAAAGCGTGGAAATAAGTAAGGTCGAATATCCACCAGCAAAAATGGTCGTTAAAATGCCAATCGTGTGACATACGAAGGCCACGGCCATAATTTTTTTAGGTCCAAATGTGTGATAAACCAAACCTCCTATAATCATGGAAATAGGGAACCCGAGAAAAAACATCAGGTTGATAAATCCCAGTTGTTCTGCAGTAAGGCCAAAACGTTCTCCCAATTGTGGAAGGATCCCGGCACGGATGGAAAAAGTAAAGGCGGTTGTAATGAGTGCAAAGCAACTTCCGTTGAATAAAGCGCTTTTATTAACGTTTTCGTTCATGAATGTAGGTTTTTGAGTTTTAGTTTTAATGTGTATTTGTAGGATGATTTAGAACGGGAAATGATTTACTAAGCAGGCAGTGCCTGCACCTATTGCTTTGTCGCCTGAAGTTCCGGTATCAACTCCAAAAATTAAAGGGGCGACCGGTATTGACAGGCAGTTTGTAAAACACCACATATTTCGGCTAACAGGTTTCATAATTTTAAGCAATTGGCATATTTTAAAACGGTTAATCAGGACGAATGCAATGCGAAGAATAAAGGTAACTGTGCAGAGGTAAAAGACGTTCATTCGCATTCGTTAAAGATTATTGGCAATTTAAAGCAATAAATTTAGGATTTAAAGGCATATGTTTTATATAAAAGTTATAAAAAAATTATTTATGCCCAAACGGCTGACAAAAATTCTATGGATGGATGTAAAATAAATCAGCTTGTCTCAATCTCAATTTGATCAACAACCCAACGAAATATCGGCTGGCCGCTCAATTATCAACTACCAGTATACGTCCCTGGCGGAAAAAGCACAAAGCATAATTGAACTGTAACACCCGACCAATCTTATCTGCTATCACCTAATTTATTTTCATCAAAAAAAATGTCAAAATATTTGCGTAGCTAAATAACTACATATATATTTGTAGTCAAATAACTACACAATGAATTTAAGAAGAGATGTATTCCAGGCGATAGCAGACCCGACGAGAAGAGCCATACTTTTGTTGGTTGCTTCCCAATCCATGACAGCGGGTGCAATAGCTGCAAATTTCGATACCGCAAGACCAACCGTTTCAAAACACTTACAAATACTCACCGAGTGTGAGTTGCTTCAACAACAACAAAACGGCCGGGAAATTTCTTATTACATCAACGCCAAAAAAATGAAAGACGTAGCAGATTTTATTGAACCGTTCCGCAAAATGTGGGACGATCGGTTTAATAAATTAGAAACCATCATGAAAAAATACAAAACAAAAAAATAAGCTGTTATGGAACTAAAAACAAAGATCAATGCGGAAGAAGGTAAACAAGACCTGGTGGTTACCAGGGAATTTGATTTGCCACTGGAATTACTTTTCAAGGCATACGTTGAGCCCGAAATTGTTGAGCAATGGATGGGAACGAAAGTACTGAAGCTTGAAAATAAAAAGCACGGCGGGTACCGGTTTGAAACAAGCGATGCAAAAGGAAATGTAGTATTCCGGGCCAATGGCGTGATCCATGATTTTGTTCACTACCAGCAAATCACCCGCACTTTCGAAATGGAAAATACACCTTTTGCTGTACAGCTCGAGTTCCTGGAATTCGAACAGGTTACAGCATACAGCAGCAAACTCACTATGCAGATAGTTTATAAGTCACCGGAATTGCGGGACCAAATGCTGAAGCTGCCATTTGCCGCAGGCCTGAACATGGCACATAACAGGTTACAGGAAACATTAATCAAATTAAAATAATCTACCATGGAAAAGAGAAATAAAATCATCTATTGGATATCCACCGCGTTATTGTCTTTTGGTATGTTGGGTAGTGGCCTGGCACAAATATTTCATGCAAAAGAGATGGTTGATTTAGTCGTGCCATTGGGTTACCCGCTGTACTTTTTGTCCATCATCGGTACCTGGAAAATATTGGGCGTGATTGTTATTTTAATTCCAGGATTTAAACTTGCTAAAGAATGGGCCTACGCAGGTCTGTTTTTTGTAATGACAGGAGCCCTTATCTCGCACCTGGCGAGTGGCGATACCAGTTTACAGGGAATTATCGGGCCAGTTATGCAGACTGTTTTTATTATCTTGTCCTGGTATTTCAGACCTGCAGATAGAAAAATAATTGCTATTAATTAAAATTGATAAGATGAAAAAGGAATTGTCATCAAAACAATGTGAAGAACTAATAAACACATTAAAAGATCGTTTTGAGAAAAATATGAAGCGGCATAAAGGTATTGAATGGAATAAAGTACAGTTAAAGCTGGAAGCCAATAAAGAAAAGCTCTGGTCGCTCAATGAAATGGAACTAACCGGTGGCGAACCAGATATAGTTGGCCATGATAAAAAAACAGGCGAATACATTTTTTATGATTGTTCAGCTGAAAGTCCGAAGGGCCGCAGAAGCATCTGTTACGACCATACAGCCCTCGAATCGAGGAAAGAAAATAAGCCGGCAAATAGCGCTATTGGCATGGCAACTGAAATGGGCGTAGAAATTTTAACGGAGGAACAATACAGGGAGTTGCAGGAACTGGGCGATTTTGATGCGAAAACTTCCAGTTGGATTATGACACCTTCCAATATTAGAAAACTGGGCGGCGCCATTTTTGCTGATTATCGCTACCAAACGATATTTGTGTATCACAATGGTGCAGAGTCTTACTATGCTGCCAGGGCATTTCGTGGCTCGCTAAGGATCTGAATTATGTAAATAACATTTTATGGCAAAGGGCGAAATAAATGCTACCGTTGATTTTTATTTTAGTAAGGCTAAAAAGTGGCAGAAAGAACTGGCGCAATTGAGAATAACCGCGCTTGAATGTGGGTTAAATGAAGAATTAAAATGGGGCGTTCCTTGTTACACATTTCAGAAAAGTAACATCGTTTTAATACATGCATTCAAAGAATACTGTGCATTTTTGTTTTTTAAAGGCGCCTTGTTAAATGATGCCAATGGTATCCTCATCCAGCAAACAGAGAATGTACAGGCAGCGCGCCAGGTCCGGTTTACCAATACCAGTGAAATAAGCAGGCTGAAATCCATCTTAAAAACGTACATCTACGAAGCGATTGAAATAGAAAAATCCGGCTTGAAAGTAAATCTTAAAAAAACTAAGGAATACAATATTCCAGAAGAATTTCAAAATAAGTTAGATAAGCAGCCGGCCTTAAAAACTGCTTTTGATGCGTTGACGCCAGGGCGGCAAAGAGCGTATCTCCTTTATTTTTCTGCGCCCAAACAGTCTAAAACCCGGGAGGCAAGAGTTGAAAAATCTGCGCAGCAAATCCTGAACGGAAAGGGCCTGAATGATGATTGATGAAATAATAATGGCAGATATATTGTACATTTAGACAGTCATTGATAGTCGCGGTTTTACAATCCCCAACAAATTTATAGTCACGTACCTGGAAATATTGAAAATAAAATGTCTATGCAATTATTAGAGTACGGACGGCGTTCTTACTACAACTGACTGATGTACTTAAATTAGCCAGGCAGCGTGGTACATACAATATGTAATCAACTGGAAAGTGAAGAAAAAAAATTAACCCATCTTATAAAAATTAACATTGCCTCTTTAACCCATTCTTTATAACACTGCTGAAAAACGACCAGGTGGCTCTATGAAAAAAACTTCTTCCTTTATTCTGGCACTTCTATTGTTTCCCTGCACCGGCGTCTCTCAAACAAAATACCAGTTGCAGACCGATTCATTGAAACTGGAATTAGCGAAAGCAAAAGCAGACAGTACCCAGATAAAATTGTTACTGGATTTGCTATCCATATATGCTTTATACAAACCCGAAGAAGGCATTGGCTACAAAGACACCGCTTTAAAGATTGCCGCAAAAACAAATAAAAGAATAAATGTTGGCAGGGTAAATGATAAAATAGGACGCCTTTACTGGTCGATGGGCAAATTCAGTGATGCCTATAAATACCATTTTACCGCGTTGGATATTTACAATGAAACAGGAGACAAATATGCACGTAATTATGTGTTGGTAGAGATCGGGCAGGATTACCTGAACGATACTAAATTCGATGAAGCCGGAAAATATTTATTACTGTCGCTTAAATTAAGCAAGGAAACGGATGACAAACAAAACATGTTTAGAACCTATGATAAACTGATTGCTTTGTTCGAGAACCTGGGCAATTTTGCCGAGGCATCGAAAGCTACTTATGCCAACTTGAAAATATGCGAAGAGTTAGGTGACAATAGCTTGTTATCATATGCACAATCAGCTGTAGCAGCTACTTTGCAAACACAGGGTAGTTATACAGAAGCTTTAAAATACTATAACAAGAGTTTGCAACTGGCCCTGGCGCTGAAAGACGAACAGACACTAACGGCTACCTATAGATCAATAGGAGATATTTACACCATTACCGGCAATTATGAAGAAGCAGAAAAAAATTACCAGGCAGGTATAGCTGTAGCGCAAAAAATGGAAAACCCCGTTGGCACACTTAACTTCCTGTACCGCGGCATAGGAAATATGTACAGGGCAGAAAAGAGATACCCGGAAGCACTTGATTATTTGCTGAAATCAGCTGAAGAACTTAGGTCGATTGCGTCCAATCATGCCTTAGCAAGTCAGTATTCAGAAATTGGTATTGTGTATACCCATATGAATAACTATAAACTCGCCAGGAATTATTTCGACAGCTCAATGGCATTGTGTAAAAAACTAAATACAACAATTAATTTTGAAAGTTATTACAGTGGCCTGCATCTGCTTGACAGTGCTACCGGAAACTGGAAAGCTGCTTACGAACATTACAAGCAATACGTAAGTGTAAAAGACAGCAGTTTCAATAAGGAAACATTGAGAAAAATGGTAATCTCCCAGATGCAATATGAACATGAAAAAGAAGAAGCCATTGTAAAAGCGGTCCAGGAAAAAAAAGACCTGTTAACTTTGGGAGAAATAAAGCGGCAGCGCAATATACGCAATGCTGCTTTCGCTGTACTGGCAGTGGCGCTGTTGTTTTCTGTTGTAGTGTATCGCCAGCGTAACAAAATTGCAAAGGAGAAAAAACGAAGTGATCTCCTGTTGTCAGATAAGGAACTGTTGCTGAAAGAAATCCATCACCGGGTGAAAAACAACCTGGAAGTGGTAAGCAGTTTGCTTGCTCTCCAAAGTGCTCAAATAGACGATCCCAACACTAAAGAGGTTATGCTGGCCGGACAAAACAGGGTACAATCCATTGGTATCGTGCATCAGAAACTATACCAGGGCGCTAACCTGGGAGCCATTGAAATGAAGGATTATTTCATCGATCTTAGTGAGAGTATCCTCGATTCTTTTGGCGCTGAAAAAAGAGTGACCATCGAGTGCGCCATGGACCAGTTGGATGTGGATATTGATACAGCTGTACCTATTGGCCTTATTGTAAACGAACTTTTAACCAATACGCTGAAATATGCTTTTCCCGAAGGCCAACCCGGAAAAGTGCAGATAAAACTTCAAAAACAAACAGACGGCTCGTTGCACCTTGAGGTGTCAGATAATGGTGTTGGCAAATCAGGCGTCACACATGGAACCGGTTTCGGCGGGCAACTGGTTTCATTGCTTACGCGACAATTAAATGGCTCCGTCAGGGAAGAAATTAAGGAGGGCACGCATATTTATTTTGAGTTTAAGTCTACAAAGGCAGCCTGATGTTGGCAGTAATTTGTCACTGAACAGAAAATATAATAAGGTCGAGATTTAGGAAGGATCCCGTAACATTATCTGTGCGGCACATGTTGTGAACGGTCCGACAGGCACATTCACAGGTCCGGATGGTCCTTTTCCCTGGTAACCAAACAGCATCAACAGAGTGTTTTAAAGGAACAAAAATTCGTCTGCAAAAATATAACCGGTAACTAAAGTGTACCGGTTAAATTTTTTAAATGAATAACAAGAAATCCATTTCAGTTTTTATAACTAAAAGAGGTTAAAACAGCCTACCTGTATACTCAACGGGTGTTGCTGTTTATAAACATTAGCCCCTTTCACTTGCCGCCTCTTGTATTTATTATTTACTGTGCCACTGGTAATTGTCGCACATCAGTTTAAGTTTTCAATTGGCCGAAACGGTTATTGCTCCACCAGCGAATTACACTATCTTCCATATCATGGCTATTTATCCGCTGCGGATATGCATTACCGGTATAGCAAGTTATAAAAGCAGGGCCGATAAAAATTTATAGTAGTTGTTTTAATAATTAAAAACAAGACTACAAACTTATTGCAGCAAAAGCAATTAGCAATCCCTGGAAAAGAGGATATTTGGTAAGAAGTCTAAGTCTTTTTTTCGTAACAGTAACGCCATCGGCCGGCAGAATAAAGATTGCTCAACGAATGGAATTAACATAAAGCAAATAGTGGTTTGGTTGAGCAGCTTCACAAATACCCGGAAAAATCATGGAAAAAGAGGATAATGCTATCAATAGAAAAGATGTTTATTTGTTTACTTTTAACTTTACTGCATATGCCAGGTAAGCTTATTGCTTTTATCGTAATTTTTTGTTCCGGTTTTTTTGCAAAGGCGCAGGCGATGCCGGTGGATAGCTTGCTGCTGTTGCTAAGGACAGCTAAAGAAGACACGAATAAAATAGACCTGTTGCAAAACCTTGAGAAAGCTTATTTCAATGTGGATAATGATTCTGCCCTGTATTATAATCAAGCATGTGAAAAGCTAATTGACAAGTTGAATGCAACGAACAAAAAGCATACCTGCTATCACGAGTTTGTGAAACTATACCATGCAAAGTATGACTACAAGACTGAATTGGCCTATTGCCTGAAGGCAATTGCCGTGGCCAAACAAACTGACAACAAGTTTCAGCAAGCTACCTCGTACCGGGCACTGTTCAACACTTATCACAACCTGCGGCAAAATGATTCTGCCGTAAAGTATGGCCTGTATTCTTTACAATTAACGAAATCTATACACGATACTTCAAACCTTGCCACCAATTATGGCAACCTTTGCTGGCTGTACAAAGACCTTACAAAAATAGATAAGGCGATCGATTTTGGAGAAGAAGGAGTTGCAGTCGGAAAATTGTATAAAGATTCCGTTGGCATGCTCATATCTATGAACAATCTCGCGAATTGTTATCTTACCACAAACCAGGATGAAAAAGCAATTGAACTATTTAAAGAAGTGCTTAGAGTAGGTAAACAGGTAAAAAGAAGAAGGTCTGTGCGTGTTGCTTTAATTAACCTGGGTACATTATATTATTCTACGGGCAATGGCACTGCATTGAATCAAACAGTAAATGAATTTAATGAATTTGTAAAAGACGACAATTTAATGAGCAGGTCCGATGAAGCTTTTGGAAAGCTCATTAATGGCCAAAACTTTATTTTTCAAAAGCAGTTTTCAAAAGCCGAACAGGAGTTTCAAAAAGGGATAGCGATTGCAGAGGCAGATTCGAATATGAATTCTATGCTGGATCTGTATAACAATATGTCCAAGTTAAAATTTGCTATGCACGATTTTAAAGGTGGCAACTTTTACGAAGTAAAATGGAGTAACCTTGATCAGCATGTAAGAGAACAGAACCTTGCTGAGTATGAGTCTGAACTAAATGTGAAATATGAAACGGGGAAAAAAGAGGGCCAGATAAAATTAAACAACTTAGAACTGCGGCAAAAGACAAACCTCAATTATTTATTTGCGGGTGCAGTAGCTTCATTACTTATGGCTTTACTATTAGGCTACCGGACATTTAAGCAACGGCAGGAACTACAAAAGCAACGCATTACAGAACTTGAAACGGAGAAAAAATTAACGGCAGCAGAAGCCGTTTTAAAAGGTGAAGAACAGGAACGGGGAAGACTCGCAAAAGATTTGCATGATGGGCTCGGTGGTATGTTATCCGGCATTAAATATTCTTTACATATGCTTAAAGGAAACCTGATAATGACGCCTGAGAACGCACAGGCATTTGAACGCAGTATCGATATGCTCGATAGTTCTATACAGGAAATGCGGCGCGTGGCGCACAATATGATGCCTGAAGCATTGGTTAAGTTTGGCCTTGATACAGCGCTGAAAGATTTTTGCAACGACGTAAATCAAAGCGGTGCCTTAGAGGTAAATTATCAATCGATCGGGTTAAAAGATGCTGTAATCAGCCAAACAACTTCCATCACTATTTATCGCATTATCCAGGAACTGATCAATAACACAATGAAACATGCAAAGGCAACAAATGCCATTGTTCAAATCACAAAAACAGGCGACCAGTTAAGCGTGACGGTCGAAGATAACGGAAAAGGCTTTGATACAAACAGCCTCGCCCTTTCAAAAGGAATTGGCTGGAGCAATATTCAAAACCGGGTAGAATTTTTAAACGGAAGGATGGATGTAAATTCACAGCCTGACAAAGGCACTTCCGTCTTACTTGAAATAAACACATAAGGCCAATGAAAGTTTTTATAGTTGACGACCAC
Source organism: Ferruginibacter sp. (assembly GCA_039916545.1). Classification (GTDB taxonomy): domain Bacteria; phylum Bacteroidota; class Bacteroidia; order Chitinophagales; family Chitinophagaceae; genus Ferruginibacter. The sequence goes on along the minus strand of JBDSLD010000118.1, from coordinate 2,758 downwards.
TATATGGTAGTTGAAGGCATTCGTTCATTACTGCAAAATGAAAAAAATATTGAATGGCTCGGCCATGCCATGAATGCAGCTTCCTGCCTGGCATTTCTAAGTCAGCAGCAACCGGATATTATCTTAATGGATATCAACCTTCCCGATAAAAGCGGTATTGACCTGTGCAAAGAAGTGATCGAAAAATACCCTTCTGTTGCCGTGATTGGCTTAAGCACATTTAACCAGCAAAGCTTTATACAAAAGATGATAGACAATGGCGCCTCTGGTTACGTTTTAAAAAATGCCACCCAGGAAGAATTGTGCGAAGCGATCGATGCGGTGATGGCGGGCAAACAATATTTAAGTCATGCGGCAGCACAAATGCTACGTAGCAATGATACCGGCGAAAGGCCCATACTTACCCGCCGGGAAATAGAAGTACTCGCACTCATCGCCGAAGGCATGACCAACAACGAAATCGCGCAAAAGCTTTTCATCAGCAGTACTACTGTTGATACACACCGCAAAAACCTGCTCTCTAAATTTGCAGCCCGGAACACCGCGACACTTATCAAAATGGCGGTGCAATTGCAGTTTGTGTGAGGCGTTGTAAATGAATTATTTTTGGGGTACTGGCAGATGACTAATAATCAAGGCAGAAAAGCTTGATGGGCATTCCCAATAATGCTGTCTTCAAAACCTCACCTGACCGGTTTAATGGCGACAATTAATAGAACGCTACCCGTAACTGAAACCGCCAAATAACAATCACCTGTTTCCGTTTCGAATCAAAGGTTTCTCAACCGCCTGAACTTTCGATTTAATATTGATTCAGTACAGCCTGGGCAGCAGCTATCATTTCTGCGGCCGGATTATCTTTAAGTTTCGTGATGTCAAATGCAGCCAATGCAGATTCCGGTTCCTTTAGTTTTTTTACGTTTCCGGGTGATAATTTCCCGCCATCGTGATCTTCCAGCCCGTATCAATTGCTTTTAGTAAAGCGATTACCGATTTCATATCCTCATTGGCCGTTCCTCCATAGAAATAGCGGTTTTGCCAAACCATCCTTTTGTTTTCAGGTGCCTTGCAAAATCTTTTAACATAGAAAATGAAAAACCGTAACCACTGAGTTTTACGGACCATTTATTTGTTTTGCAACACTTAAAGCCGGGATAACAACATTCGTACTTGCGCCCCTCCGGATATGTACCGGAATGCTTTTTTGGTCATTCAGTTATACCTACTTTTTGCATTGATATTTCTTTGGCTTCGTTGCAACCCTCTTACGTTTATGGACGTATAGGTTGAAAAATACACCTTAGTCTTAAATTAAAATTTAAATGATATGAAAAGAAGTATGTGTTTAGCTGCGCTGTGTGCCCTTGTACTTACAGCCTGCCACAAAGATGATATGCCCCCCGTTGCTGCATCTGGAAAGTTTACAGTTACAATAGAGAATGTGTCTCCGCAAAAGAGTTTTTTAAGTTCCGGCGTTTTTAATACACCAGTTGGTGCTGCTGCGCCCGGTGCCATAAAACCCGGGGATAAATATGAGTTCATGGTAACTTCTGGCAGAAACCAGCGACTTTCATTTGCTACAATGCTTGCTGCAACCAATGATATATTTTTTGCACCCGATGAAAAAGGCATCGCGCTATATGACAATAGCGGAAAGCCACTGACGGGTGAAATTACCGACCAGGTTTATCTCTGGGATGCTGGTACGGAAGTGAACGAAGAGCCGGCCGTGGGTCCAAATACGGTAACCAAGCAAGCGGGACCGAATACAGGCCCGGCCGAAAACGGTTCGGTACGTAAATTATCCATGGTAAGTGATGGTTTTACTTATCCGCAGGTTGCGGAAGTGATAAAAGTAAATGTTGCCTACGTAAGCGGTCAGCAATTTAAGATCACTATCGAGAACGTCTCTACCAGCAGCACACTTCAAACCAGTGAAGGTCCAAAACCTGCCCCGGCGTCTCCCGGTGTTTGGGTAATCCACTCGGGCATGTCACCGCTCTTTACGCCGGGTATGCCCGATCGCGGCCAGGGAATTGAGGCCATTGCTGAAGATGGTAACCCGGCCGGACTTGGTACATATACGTCGGCCAACAGCGGTCTTACCTATCCAATATCTCCGGGCGCATGGGCCGTACATAAAACGGGTGACAAGCCCATATTTACCAACAACATGGAAGATTATGGAGAAGGTGTAGAGGCAATAGCCGAAGATGGTGATAATGCTGCACTTAATGCTTCGCTGGCTTTAAAGACAATGTTGGTGGAAAAAGGTATGCTCAGCATTCCGGTTGATTCTACCAAAGCCGGACCGCTGCATCCTGGTGAAAAATATCAGTTCACTTTTACCGCTTCTGATGGCGACCGGTTGTCGTTTGTAAACATGCTTGCGGCCACCAATGATGTATTTATTGGCCCGGCCGACGAAGGAATTATGTTGTTCAGCAGTGGCAAACCTGTTACCGGCGACGTAAGTAGCCAAATTCAATTTTGGGATGCCGGAACGGAGATAAACGAAGCGCCGTTTTACGGGCCAAATACAGTAACCAACCAACCGGCAAAAAATACAGGACCGGCAGAAAATGGTGTTGTCAAATTATTGAGCTTGGCGAATGACGGCTATACTTACCCTGCTGTTAGTAATGTAATTAAAGTAACGATTGAAAATAAATAAATCTTTGTCAAGTTCCTGAATTTTGTAAATCCGGGAAAGGAGGTTTTAATATTTGATTTTAAACATTGAGGAAGCGTCTTTGTT
>JBDSLD010000117.1:0-3513 GCA_039916545.1 Ferruginibacter sp. | reverse complement strand
GCGAAAAACAGCTAATTGAAATAAGCAGTATTGATAAAAAACAGCTTGTCTTAAATACTTTCATAACTGAAGTTTTAAAGATGATAGAATTATAAAAAATAAATTGATTTCCGTACAATCAATAACGACGAAATAATCAGACGGTTTTTTACCTGCTGGCTGGATCTTTTATTCAACTCAATTTTCGATTGGTAAAGATTATCCATTTGTTTGTACCGGTAATTTTTTTTGCGTAAAAGGTGAATGTTTCTTTGTAAAGGGTTCGGATTTCTATGTAACAGGTGTGCGGTTACTCGTTTTTATTATGCCTGCAGATGAATGCCGGGTGCGAAAAGCGTTCAGGCAAAGTCGTCAAAAAACAGGCACTTTTCCTTCATAAATTTTAGCTAACTTCCGTTTAAAATACTAATACTGCATGAAACATTACCGCTTGCTTTTAATTATCACCCCTTTTCTTTTGCAATCATTTTATACCAACTTTTCCTCCGGAGAAAAAGATAAAAAATGGGTTAGTCTTTTTAATGGAAAAGACCTGGGCCACTGGACACCAAAAATAGCTGGCTATAAAACAGGTGAAAATTTTGGCAATACATTTCGCGTGGAGAGCGGTATTCTTAGTACGCGGTATGATAAATATGACAGCTTTAATGATAAATTCGGCGCATTGTACTACGATAAAAAATTTACCAATTACAGGTTGAAGGTTGAATATCGCTTTGTCGGTAATACCACTCCGGGCGCACCTTCCTGGGGTTTTCGGGATGGCGGCGTACAGTATCATTGCCAGTCACCAGCCAGTTTGGATATAAGCCAGTCCTTCCCCGTTTGTCTTGAATATAATTTGCTGGGTGGAAACGGAAAAGACGAGCGCCCCACTGGAGAGATATGCGCTTCCGGAATTTATGTGGAGATCAACGGGAAAAGAAATTCCTCTTATTGCACATCACCGGAAGTAAAAAAAACTTTCCCGGGCGATCAATGGGTGACAGCAGAAATTGATGTACATGATGGAAAGATTACTCATTTTGTAAACGGTGAACAAATTATCCAGTTTCAAAATCCCCGGTACGATTCAACAAATGCCAATGCAAAAAAGTTGATCGTAAACGGTAATGACCTGGTGAAAGATGGCTATATATCCTTGCAGTCAAACAGCCACCCTATGGATTTTCGTAAGGTGGAGATCATGGAATATTGATCAATTGACCTTAACAAAAAAGCGACGCCCCGGCTATCGGTAGCCAGGGTGTCTTAATTTAAACAGGCTTTTAGACGACTACCTTATTCTCTGTGAAGTAATATTACACCACTTCACAAATATCGCAACAGGCGCCAGGTACCTTCAGCCACCAAACAAAAATCCCACTTTTTTGGAAGTGGGATTTTTTATTAAATTAAGGCAATTATTAGTACCTGTAGTGATCAACCTTAAACGGTCCTTCCTTCGGGATCGCCAGGTAGGCACTCTGTTCCGAAGTTAACTCATCTAATACCACGCCTATTTTGGCAAGGTGTAAACGGGCAACTTTTTCATCCAGCAATTTCGGTAACACATACACTTTGTTTTCATACTTATCAGTGTTTGTCCAAAGTTCCAGTTGTGCCAGGGTTTGGTTAGTGAAAGAAGCACTCATTACAAAAGATGGATGTCCTGTTGCACAACCGAGGTTTACCAAACGGCCTTCAGCCAGGATGATCACATCTTTGCCCTCAATGGTATAAAGATCCACCTGTGGTTTGATGGTATTTTTTGTATCACCATAATTAGCATTTAACCAGGCCATATCGATCTCGATATCGAAGTGGCCAATGTTACAAACGATCGCTTTATCTTTCATCACACGGAAATGTTTTTCCGTGATCAGGTCACGACAGCCTGAAGCAGTAACGATGATATCGGCTTCTTTCACCGCATCGATCATTGGCTTAACTTCAAAACCGTCCATTGCTGCCTGCAAAGCACAGATCGGATCGATCTCAGTTACGATCACACGGCAACCTGCACCCTTTAATGAAGCTGCAGATCCTTTTCCTACATCACCATAACTTCCTACAACGGCCACTTTACCAGCCATCATAACATCAGTAGCACGACGGATCGCATCTACCAAACTTTCTTTACAGCCGTATTTATTATCAAATTTAGATTTAGTAACCGAATCATTTACATTGATCGCTGGCATAGGCAACGTACCCTTTTCCATTCTTTCATATAAACGGTGAACGCCGGTAGTAGTTTCTTCAGACAAGCCACGGATGCCGGAAACCAATTCAGGATATTTATCCAATACCATATTGGTAAGGTCACCACCATCATCAAGGATCATATTCAATGGACGGTCTGCACCACCAAAGAATAATGTTTGCTCGATACACCAGTCAGACTCTTCCTGGGTTTGTCCTTTCCAGGCAAAAACACCAAGGCCGGTAGCAGCGATTGCAGCAGCAGCCTGGTCCTGCGTAGAAAATATATTGCAGCTGCTCCATTTAACCTCAGCGCCAAGGGCGGTTAAAGTTTCAATTAAAACTGCTGTCTGGATGGTCATGTGTAAACAACCTGCAATACGCGCACCTTGTAAAGGCTGGCTAGGTCCGTATTCCGCCCTTAACGCCATTAAACCTGGCATTTCGGCTTCTGCTAAACGTATTTCTTTACGGCCCCAGGCTGCGAGGCTCATGTCAGCCACTTTGTTTTTCAGGCTGAAATCGATGTAATTTTCGGTGATTGTTGGCATAGTATTTAAATTTTTGAATAACAAAAGTAATAATTATAGAATAATATTCTACACAATTATCAAAGTTTGGAATAGAATAGGAGATAATCGTTATTTTGCAGGATAAAACATCATTCATCTATGGCTAAGGCTATTCAAAAAGAGGATTCAACTATTGAGCAAATCTCCCTCGATAGTAAGGATATTGCAATACTGCAATTGCTTCAAAAAAATGCGCGGATAACGGTAAAGGAAATCTCTGATCTTGTTCACCTCAGCACCACCCCGGTACACGAGCGGATCAAGCGCATGGAAGCCTCCGGGGTAATCAAGCAATACGCTACCTTACTGGATCATACCAAAGTAAAAAAAGGGCTGATGGTCATTTGTTATGTGTCATTAAAGGAACATAACAAAAACGCAGGTGTCAAATTTATCGAGCGGATCCATGAGCTAAATGAAGTGATCGAGTGTTATAATATTTCCGGTGAATTCGATTTTATGTTGAAAGTTGTATCAGAAGATATGAATGCGTATTATGATTTTCACGTCAATAAACTAAGCCGCATAGAAAACATGGGGCATGTACAGAGCGTATTCGTAATGGGGATCATCAAACAAACGCACCAGCTTATTTAATTTCGACCGGGTAGGTACAATAATTTGGTCGGTTCATTCAGGAGTAGACGGATAATAATTTATACTTTTTGAAGATTACTGGCCCTGCCTTCAAAATATTCCTGGTAAAAAAAATCAATTTGTAGCGTTTAATATGCCGACCGATTTATGCCAGCGGCAT
>JBDSLD010000116.1:0-4402 GCA_039916545.1 Ferruginibacter sp. | reverse complement strand
TATTGCCACGTGCCTGTCCTGAGCCGGTTATATTTGCGGGAATGCTATATTCTATGTGCAATTGAAAATCTGTAAAAGACCTTTTCGTTTGGAGGTCACCGTTAGCCTTGATTACAGTCATTACCTTATTCGCTAATTTCCATTTATTAGGAGAAGTGGTGTCTTTTGCAGCAACCCATTCGTCCAGGTTGGTACCGTCAAACAGTATGATGGCGTCTGAAGGCGGTTTACCGTAGGCGTCACCAGGTGTTACCACTTTAGGTACCGGCGTATAATACTCAGTTTCCTCGGGTTTTGGTTTTTCGGTTTGCGCATTTACTGTAATAGAACTTCCGTAAAGCATTGCTGTAAATAACAGGTAAAGTTTCATATTCCAATTATTGATTACTGATAAAAAATTTGATTATAAATTGTTAACTGTTGTGCATTAAAAGATACAAATTTCAAGCAAAGAACCGAAAGCGTGAAATTGCCTGGAAATCACCTTTTTAATTCTATTTTGGCAGGAAACTCGCCTGGATATAAAAATGTCTATTTAAATATTACCTTTTTTTAATTCATCTACGGCAAATTCAGCAGCTCTTGCTGTCAATGCCATATAGGTTAACGATGGGTTTTGACAGGCGCTGGAAGTCATGCATGCACCATCCGTTACAAAAACATTTTTTGCGTCCCATACCTGGTTATGCGCATTGAGTACAGATGTTTTTTCATCTTTCCCCATACGCGCGGCCCCCATTTCATGTATACCCTGGCCGATGTTATAATCTTTATCCCAGGTAGTAATATTTTTAACACCTGCAATCTCAAACATTGCCACCAGCTCTTTTATAATATCTTTCCGCATTTTTAACTCATTCTCTTTTAATTCTGCATCCATGGTCAATACCGGTAGCCCCCACTTGTCTTTCACGGTTTTATTTAAAGAAACTTTATTTTCATGGTAGGGTAATATCTCTCCGAAACCAGTTGCTCCGATGCTCCAGGCGCCTGGCTCTGTTAGTGCCTCTTTGAATTCCGCCCCTATATTCAGTTCTGCTATTTCGCGGCTCCAACCTTGCCTGCCGGCACTACCCTGGTAGCCATAACCGCGCAGGAAATCTCTTTTGTCACCATTTAAATTAGTAAAACGCGGAATATAAAAACCATTCGCCCTGCGACCATAAACATATTTATCTTCAAACCCTTCTACTGTTCCCTGCGCCCCAAGCATGTAGTGATGATCCATAATATTATGCCCAAGTTCGCCACTGGCGCTACCCAATCCATCCGGCCATATATCTGTTGCAGAATTCATCAATACCCATGCGCTGTTTAAAGTGGAGGCGTTGAGAAAAATAATTTTCGCGTTAAATTCGTATGTCTTGTTTGTTTCACCATCCAACACTTCCACACCGGTTGCCTTTTTAGTATTTTTATCATAGATAATTTTTGTAACGATACTCCACGGACGAACCGTTAGCTTACCCGTAGCCATCGCCGCTGGTAATGTTGAAGATTGCGTACTGAAATAACCTCCAAAAGGACAGCCTTCCCAACAACGATTCCTAAACTCGCATTTTGTTCTGCCTGGAATGGCTTTAGTAAGATTGGCGACCCGTCCGATAAACATGTGACGCTGTTCTTTATAATGCGCCTTAAGCCTTGATGCGACATCTTTTTCAACACAGTTTAAATCCATCGGTGGCAGAAAATGACCATCCGGTAAATGGGCCAATCCTTCTGCAGAACCGCTGATACCCGCAAATTTTTCTACCTTGTCGTACCAGGGCGCCATTTCCTTATACCGGATTGGCCAATCGATTGCGATACCATCTTTTGCATTGGCTTCAAAATCCATGTCGCTTAAGCGGTAACACTGCCTGCCCCATAAAATGGAACGACCGCCTAACCGGTAACTCCGCCACCAGGCAAAAGGCTTTTCCTGCACATAAGGCGATTCCTTTTCATTTACCCAGGCATCCATGATCGCTTCCTGTGCTGCAGTACCATACATTGCCCAGTCGCGGGAGATAACAGGATTGTCTATTTTGTATTGAAGGGGAGCCCTGCCACCGTGCGGAAATTCCCATGGATCTTTATTAGCAGTAGCGTAATCTTTCAGGTGTTCGTGATTCCTTCCGCGTTCCAGCATCAGTACGCGCAAACCTTTTTCCGTCAGCTCTTTTGCGGCCCAACCTCCACTGATACCAGAGCCAATTACGATAGCATCATAAGTATTTTGTGCCGCCGCTTTATTATTTACATTCAGAGTATCCCCAGGCATAGCTTTATTTTTTATCTTAATTAAAATTTTTTTTTGAAAAACCTGTCAATCTTCAAGGTAAAGTATAATTTCTTTGCTCGCTTGCTTTTTAGTGCCAAAGAAATCACTCTAACAAAAGTTAACAGAACATACACTAATTATACTCCGCGATCTCTATTTTACGATAGTAAATTTCGGCGCCTTCAGATTGAATGCTAATCCTCCCTTTTGTGATGCTTGCGCCTTCGCATTCATTCACTACTATCCCATTAACGATGTAAATGATTTTTCCATTGCTGGCCTTTACTTCTACACGATTCCACTCTCCCGTTGGCTTTTCCGCATCATTTTTCTTTTTTGCCCTGGAATAATCCTTTGGTATTGTTTTAGCTCCATCTACAATGATAGTGGTGCTGTCTATCATCCAGAAATCACCAACATCGCCTTCCTGAATCTGGCATTCGATACCCTTTGGCCAAACAACGTCCTTCGTATCAGCCGGAATATAAAATAAAATACCATTGTCTCTTCTCGTGGTATCAGCATCACGCGGCGGATATTTTTTTGCGCCCCACTTAAATTCCACCACAAGATGAAAATTGCTGAATTCTTTTTCAGTGCAAATATATCCGAACTCTTTCCCTGAAATATGCAGCAGCCCTTTTTCTATATTGAATACCTTTTCCGGGTCATTGTTCTTACCTGCCGACCGTAAGAAACTATACCATCCGTCTAAATTTTTCCCATTGAATAATGGTGTCATTTTTTCATTTGTTTCCTGGGCGTTTATACCTAAACAGGAAAATAAAAATAAACCAGTAAATAATTTTTTCATACCATGTTTTGAATTTATTGATTTAATATTTTTATCGATTGATTGTTTTCAGCAACAAGGATCATTTTCTTTTTTCCAACCTTTATTGAAACGATATCTCTTACTGCTCCTTTGATACTGATGCCGCTTTGCTGTGCCGCAACCGCGGTAAAGCCACCCTTGCCATCTCCTTTTAACAAGGTTCCATAACTCGCATCATAGATACCCACTTCCGGCTTTGACTGGTAAAAATTACCCCCCATCAATATGTCCATATTGCCATCCTTATCAACATCTTCTACCACTATCCCGTACATCGATGACAGTTGTGCTTCCACCGGCAGGGACTTTGTCGTGAAAGTGCCGTTTTTATTATTGATCAATACACTGCTTTGCATCGTGTAGGCATCCAACTTTACCGCCTTGCTTAACTGATCGCCGGTAAAAATATCTTCGATCGTTTGCTCTTTATACTGCTCGTATTTTAAATATTTCTTTTTTAGTGCCGGCAATACGGATACAAGATCATGCCTTAGCAACACCGGGTAAGCGCTGTCGCCGTTATAACAGGTTACTATTTGCTGGGTGGTGCCGTTGTTGCCAAAGTCACCTGCATACATACAGACCGGCCTGGTTTCTGTCGCTTTAAACCTTGAGTTTAACCCGTGGTTTGCGGCAATGATATCCGGGTAGCCGTCGTTGTTGATATCAGCTATCGCTACCCGGTTCCACCAGCCGTTGGTTTTTCCTAAGCCTGCAGGTAACGTTACTTCCTTTAGCAGGCCACCTTCGTTGTGAAATATTTTTATGGGCATATATTCTCCCGCGATCACCAGGTCGGGTTTGCCATCTTTATCATAATCAAACCAGGCTGCATCTGTTACCATGCCGGCAGTTTTAAGTGCCGGTGACACCTTTTCAGTTACATCTGTAAAAATACCTTTTCCATTGTTGTTTAGTACATAGCCCTTGCAGGGATACCCATACCGAAATGGTGTGAGCCTTACGCCTACAAAAAGATCCAGGTCGCCATCCCCATCATAATCTGCTGCTCTTACAGAGCTCGTGCTTTCGAATATATAGGAGGGCAGCACCTGCGGCGATTTTATAAATTTGCCGTGTCCGTCATTGATGTACAGCCTGTTGATCAGCGCAGTGGCATTGGGCGAAAATTCATTGCCACCACTGCATACGTACAGGTCCTGGTCGCCATCGCCATCCGCATCAAAAAATAATGCATCCGTGTCTTCGCTGACGGCATCCTGCTGCAATAATGCTTCATTGCTTTTACTAAACCGGCCCTGTTTTGTTTGAATGTACAAGGCTCCTGCCTGGTCTTTCGC
>JBDSLD010000115.1:0-9651 GCA_039916545.1 Ferruginibacter sp. | reverse complement strand
ATTGAGCAGGAAGAATATACCAGCAGTCCATTCGAAAGCATGAAATACAACATGGATTACTTGAAAAAAATGAAATAGCCAGGGTTTATTTTTTATGATTTTTTCTATGGAAGTATGATTAAATGCTTACACCGGCTGCGAATAATTTTTTTTTTACATTACGAACAGGCGAACAGCGATCGGCAATATGGCCATTATTTCCATTTTCTTTATAGTACAAAGTCTTTTTTTGGTGGTTGGATAAAACTTCCTGCGCCATCAACGGAACGTGCTGCCATAGTTTGATTTAATGCTTGTTCAATAGCTTTTTTTAGCTTTGAAAATTCATTAGGTTTACGAACACAATATTGCGCACCCTGCTCGTACAGTTGGTCGATCACTACCTGGTCGAAGTAAGTAGATAATATTACCACAGCGAGCCCTTTCAACTCTTCATGTTGCTTTATTTCGGATAGGCACTGGAAACCATTTTTGCGTGGCATGTTCAGATCCAGGAACAGGATATCTGGTCGCTCTTCTTTATTATCATTGAGCAATTGCATTAGCATTTCCCCATTGTGTAAAACTGTAAAATGAACTGATAAAGGAAGTTCGTCCAATGCATCTTTAAAAAGAAGGCAATCATCTTTATCATCATCAGCTAAAAGAACATGCCAGCTATTTATTGGCGAATCAACAGGTGACATATAGAATTAATAAAATGGATAAAGGAATAAAGCAACGGCAAGATAAATAAAAAATCACAGGTCAAAGTTTACGGGTATTAATATTTAATAAATATTAATATGTATTTTATACTCCAATAGTGCCCGTTAAATTAAAGGCCATAAACAGAAACCGAAGTTTATACAATTTTATGATATAACCTTTGATCATTACCTTTAACGAAATATGAATTATACCAAGGGTTGGACTTTAGTAAAAACTGTGCGGTTATAAGTTCATCAAGTAACAGCAGGGCTTAAACAGCGAGAATTATTTAATTGTAAATTAACGTCCCGGCATTCATTTTTTACCAAAATAATAAGCTAACAATTATGGCCGACAATCCCAATATCCAGGACCCTGTTTCCACAACTCAACTGAAAAGAACCCTGGGGCCGCTGATGCTATGGGGGCTGGGAGTGGGTTATGTTATCTCGGGAATGTATTTTGGCTGGAACCTGGGTCTTCCGGAAGGAGGTACACTGGGCCTGGCTATCGCTACTTTTTTTATCATCGTACTGTATATCACCTTTACTTTTTCATACACGGAATTAGCCTGCGCCATACCAAAGGCGGGCGGCGTATTCGACTATGCCACCAGGGCGATCGGGCAGGATATTGGCTTTATCGCAGGCATGTCCCAGATCATTGAATTTGTTTTCGCACCACCCGCCATTGCTGCGGCGATCGGTGCTTATTTCCATATTTTCTTTCCCCAATTTTCAGTTACAACAATAGCCGTGGCGGCATATATTTTTTTTACAGCACTTAATATGTATGGCGTAAAAGCTGCGGCTACCTTCGAATTGGTTATTACTGCTTTCGCTGTTTTTGAATTATTGTTGTTTAGTGGGATAACGTTGCCGCATTTTCATTGGAGTAATCTTACACAAAATTCTTTTCCTAATGGGTGGAACGGTGTGTGGGCGGCAATCCCCTTTGCCATTTGGTTCTTCCTTGGGTTGGAAGGTGTGGCCAATGTGGCGGAAGAAACGGTAAATCCCCAGCGCAATGTGCTCAAAGGTTTTGGCTCTGCCCTGATCACGCTGATCATTTTGTGTGCCCTGGTATTTATTTCTTCTGTAGGAGTCGGTGGATGGGAAAAAGTAGTATATCCGGCGGGAAGCTCAGATGCGTCAGATTCTCCGCTACCACTCGCTTTGTCGCAGATAACCGGCAACAGCGGATGGTTATACCATTTGCTGATAACGATCGGGCTGATGGGCCTGGTCGCCTCTTTTCACGGGTTGATACTGGCTGCAAGTCGCGCCACTTATGAGTTCGGCAATACCGGCTGCATACCTGAAATATTTGGCAAGATCCACCCTAAATTTAAAACGCCGGCGAACGCGCTTATCCTGAACATGGTCATCGGTATCATTGCATTGTTCACCGGCAAAACGGGAGACATCATCACCATCGCTTGTTTTGGCGCTATCATGCTCTATATATTTGCGATGATATCTGTATTAATTTTGAGAAAAAATGAACCTGCTTTAGCGAGGCCTTTTAAGGTGCCGATGTATCCATATTTTCCAATAATCGCATTGGTTATCGCCGTTGTGTCGATGATCGCAATGATAACCCTGAATATAAAATTAGCGGTCATCTTTTTTGCTATACTCGCACTTGCTTATATTTGGTTTCATTTTATTGTAAAACAAAAAAGAAATGCCGGATCAAAAATTATCACCTGATAAAATACTGCAGCAATTAGCAGAGCAAAATACAGAGAAGGTAAAGCTGGCCATCACCGACCTGGACGGCGTACTGCGTGGTAAAATGATCAGTTACGAAAAATTCGCCTCGATAGTGGAAAAAGGCTTTGGCTTTTGCAACGTAGTATTTGGATGGGATGCGGCTGATGTGGCATACGACAATAGTCAATACACCGGCTGGCACACTGGTTACCCGGATGCAACTGCGGTTATCGATCTCAATACTTTTCGCCAGGTACCCTGGGATAATGATACGCCGTTCTTCCTGGCCGATTTTTGCGATAGCAAAGGAGATGACCTGGTTGTTTGTCCGAGAAGCTTATTGAAAAAAATGATCCAACGGGCGGATGATGCAGGATATGTTCCATATTTTTCCCAGGAATTTGAATGGTTCAACCTGGTTGACAATACAGAAGAATTATACGCCGGAAAATTCCGTGATGCAAAACCGATCACGCAAGGCATGTTTGGGTATTCCCTCCAGCGCGCCGCTGAGAAGAACAGTTATTTCAACGACCTGTTTGACCTGCTTAAAAAATTTGGTGTGCCGTTGGAAGGTCTGCACACAGAAACCGGGCCCGGGGTTTATGAAGCTGCTATCACTTATTCAGGTGTACTGGAAGCGGCAGACCGGGCCGTTCTCTTTAAATCCGGCGTAAAACAAATTGCGCATAGCCATGGCATGATAGCTACTTTTATGGCAAAGTTCAATGAAAATTTACCGGGTTGCAGCGGGCATGTTCACCAGAGCCTTTGGTCGAAAGACAGCAAACAAAACCTTTTTTACGATAAGAAAAAACAGTCGGGCATCAGTACAGTGATGGAAAATTACATGGCAGGTCAGCTGGCTTGCCTGCCTTTTATCCTTCCTATGCTTGCACCTACGGTTAACAGTTACAAGCGGCTGGTAGAAGGAGCATGGGCACCCACTACGCTTACCTGGGCGGTCGATAACCGCACCACTGCATTGAGGGCATTACCGGGCAGCAGCAGCTCAACAAGACTTGAAACAAGGGTAGTGGGATCAGATAGTAACCCTTACCTGGCAATGGCTGCCTGCCTTGCTGCAGGTATGTACGGTATCAAAAATAAGCTGAAATTAAAAACACCGGCGACTACAGGTAACGGTTATGCAGATACGAAGAATGGCATTTTGCCGCGAAACCTGTGGGAGGCAACACAGGCAATGAAGGCATCGGCTATCGCAAAAGAATTATTTGGCGCCGGTTTCGTCGATCATTTCACCGCAACAAGAGAATGGGAGTGGAAGCAATTTTCAAAGGTAGTAACCGATTGGGAATTAAAGAGGTACCTGGAGATAATTTAATTGATTGTGCAGATCACAAATTTAGTTTCATTGAAATAACTTTTTGGGTGCATAAATAATAGCGGACAGGAAAAAGAATGACCATGATGGAAAGGGATGAATTGACCTATAAAATTATTGGCTGCGCCATGAAGGTGCATGGCACCCTGGGTAATGGATTCCAGGAAGTAATATATCAACGATGCCTTTCAATTGAGTTCTTACAGGCAAAGCTAAATTTTGGACGGGAGGTGGAATAGGTCATTTATTATAATGGCGCACACGTAGGAACAAGGAGAGCGGACTTTATAGTAGAAGGACAATTAGTGGTAGAATTGAAAGCCATGATTGCCTTGGAAGATGTTCATTTAGCACAGGCAAAAAACTATGTAGTAGCTTACGATTTTGTAAAAGGCTTACTAATCAATTTCGGGGCGAAAAGTTTGGAATATAAATTAATTTTTAACCCAAAATATAATCGGCTGAATCAGAATTGGTAGAATTCAATTGTCTGAATCAGAATTGGTAGAATTCAATTGTCTGAATCAGAATTCACAGAATTAGAGAATGTTAGAATTGAAGAATGTTAGAATTGAAGAATGTCAGAATTGAAGAATGTTAGAATTGAAGAATGTCAGAATTGAAGAATGATAGAATTATTTCCAAATAAAATTAGCCGTTCAATTCTTTAATTTTGAAATTCTGTGAATTCTGATTCCGGCCTAATAATAATAAAATATGACTGATTTTAATGTAATAAGACAATTTAATTTCCCAACGACCATTCGGTTTGGTGCCGGTGCTATTAAAGAATTGCCGGATCATTTATTGGCCAACGGGTTAAGCCGGCCCTTGCTGGTGACCGATCCGATGGTGAGCGGACTGGATTTTTTTAAACGGATTAAAGAAGACCTTTCTGCAAAATCAATTGCTGTTGAAGTGTTTTCCGATATCCATAAAAATCCGGTAAAAAGCGACGTATTAAAAGGTGGGGATGCTTACAACCAAACCAATCGGGATTGTATCATCGGCATTGGCGGTGGCGCAGCTATGGATGTGGCCCGCGCAATCGTACTGCGCATCAACCATCATCGCGACCTTTTCGATTATGATGACCTTACGGGCGGCGATCAATATGTAACGGAAGACGTGCCATATTTTATCACAGTTCCGACCACCAGTGGTACGGGCAGCGAAGTGGGAAGAAGCGCTATCATTTCCGAAGATGATACACACCGCAAAAGGATTTTATTCGCTCCCAAACTGATGGCAAAAATCGTTTTCGCCGATCCATTATTGACTATGGAACTTCCCCCGTTTATCACGGCGGCTACTGGTATGGACGCGCTTACACATAATATGGAAGCTTATGTGTCAAAGAATTTTCATCCGCTTGCCGGCGGCATCGGCCTGGAAGGTATCTTTTTGATCAACCAGTCCATTGTTGCCGCGGTTAATAAACCGGACCTTGTTTCAAGGAGCAATATGATGATCGCCTCTTTGATGGGGGCGGTTGCATTTCAAAAAGGGTTGGGCGTGGTACATTCACTGGCGCATCCTTTATCTTCTTTACTCGATACGCACCATGGCCTCGCGAATGCGGTGAACCTGCCCTATGGTATGCGCTTCAACGCACCGGGAATGGACGCTGAATTTAAAAGAATGGCGCTGGCAATGGGACTTGAAGAAACAACAGGCGAAGCGGTCGTTAATCATTTATTCTACTTAAACCAACAAATCTGCTTGCCCATAAAACTCAGGGACATCGGCGTAACAGAAGAGCATATAGAAACCTTGTCAGACCTGGCCCTGGCGGATTTTTGTCACCCCAATAATCCAAAGCCGGTGACAAGAAATGATTTTAAAGACCTATACTTAGAAGCCCTGTAATAATGCAAACCTTAATTAAAATAGGCGTAACGCATACCGGGACAGATGAAAAGCACAGCAATTATGTGAACTGGTTAAAGGGCAATGAGCAAATAGAAGTTATTGCCCTATCGCCCCATGATACCAGCCTTGAAACTATAAAAGATTTTGATGGAATCGTACTCTCCGGGGGGATAGATATGCATCCCCGGTACTATCAAAGTACCAACACAAAATATCCCCATGCCCCTGATCCTTTCCATGAGGAACGGGATGAATTTGAAGTAGCGGTATTTGAAATCACCCTTCAAAATAATATTCCTTTGTTAGGCGTATGCCGGGGCATGCAATTGGCAAATTGCCTGCTCGGCGGCACTTTAATACAGGACAATGGGCCCGTAGCAAATAGCATTCATCGCTTCGAGCACGCTGATAAAGCGCATGGGATAAATATTGTTGCGGGCAGCCTGCTAAATGAAATAACCAGTATTACTAGGGCCGTCACCAATAGCGCCCATCACCAGGCCATCAAAATCATGGGTAAGGGTTTGCAGGCTAATTGCACTTCCGATGATGGTATCATTGAAGGAGTAGAGTGGGCGGATAAAGAAAATAAATCTTTTTTCCTGGGTGTCCAGTGGCACCCGGAAAGGATGTTTAAATTTAATCTTGAACAATCGCCTGTTGCAAAAAATATACGGGACCGGTTTATTTACGAAGTAAAAAAAGCAATCGGGGATCCGGCAGCCGGCTGAATCAAATTATAAACGCGATCTCTTGCCCCGCATAAAAGGATAAATCAACGGGAGATCATATAACATTATCATCATGAAAATTATTAATCCGGCAACGGAAGAAGTCATTAAGGATATCGAAGAAGATAATATTGAAAGCATCAGTGTAAAATTTGAAGCGCTTACAAAAGGGCAGCGTATATGGGCCAGCGTTAGTGTGGATAAAAGAATACAGGTAATCCAAAAATTTAATGACCTGCTGGAAGAAAACAAAGACGAACTGGCGAATACACTTACCAGTGAAATGGGTAAACCTTTGCAGCAATCTTATAACGAAATAAATGGCGCAAGGGGCCGCATTAAATATTTCATCGATCATTCAGCCAAATACCTGGCGGAAGAATGGATCACAGCAGAAGGCGCGACCCGTGAAAAGATCGTCTACGAGCCTTTGGGCGTGATCGCCAACATCTCTGCCTGGAACTATCCTTACCTCGTTGGTGTAAATGTTTTTATTCCTGCATTAATAGGTGGCAACGCTGTTTTTTACAAGCCTTCTGAATATGCGACCTTGACCGGCTTACATATCCGCGATCTTTTGCATAAAGCAGGCGTGCCACCTGGTTGCTTTCAAACGGCCATCGGAAAAGGAGATATCGGGGAGCAATTATTGCAACTGCCATTGGATGGTTATTTTTTCACGGGTAGCTATCGAACCGGAAAATATATTGCTGAAAAGGTTGCTGCTAAAATGGTGCCTTGCCAATTGGAATTAGGTGGCAAAGACCCGTTGTATGTTATGGATGATGTAAAAGATATCGCAAAGACCGCTGCAGATGCACTCGAAGGCGTAGTGTATAACAGTGGCCAGAGCTGTTGCGCAGTAGAAAGGATCTATGTACAGGAAAAAGTGTACGATGCATTTGTAGCAGCTTATGTTCAGCAATGCCAGGAACTTGTTGTCGGCGATCCGCTGGACAAAAATACTTCTCTTGGCCCCCTTAGCAGGAGAGAACAACAGGCGTTTCTATTGAGCCAGGTAGATGATGCGGTGGGTAAAGGTGCTGTGATCATGAGTGGAGGAACAATTCCGCCAGGTAAAGGATATTTTTTTCAACCGACGGTTCTGACAAATGTAGATCATGCGATGAACCTGATGAAAGAAGAATCATTTGGCCCTGTAGTTGGTATTCAAAAAGTAAAGGATGATGCAGAAGCGATCGCCTTAATGCAGGATACGTCATACGGACTTACCGCGTCAGTTTACTCCGACAGTTTTGAGCGTGCGGAACAAGTAATGAAGGAAATGAACACTGGCAGTGTATATTGGAACTGTTGCGATAGAGTGAGTGCAGGTCTGCCCTGGTCCGGAAGAAAACAATCGGGACTTGGTGCTACGCTATCTTACCAGGGCATCAGGGCTTTTGTACAACCCAAAGCGTATCATATCAGGGGGTAATTTGCCGGATATAGCCCGTTAAGGGCAGTACACCTTAATAAAATATTCAATAAAACCGGAGCCTGTTATTGCCAAACGATGGCATGCCGGGATCAGGAAATTCCTAATATTCCAGCTGCCCGTAATGTTTTGGATTTTTTTATTTGCCCGGCTGATCTTTCTAATTGAGTTATTATCTTTTCATATAATTCATCTTTATGAAAAGGTTTTGCTATATAATCGTTCATGCCGGCAGTAATACATTTTTCCCTGTCCGCAATCAAAGCGGAAGCCGTCATGGCGATAATGGGAATGCTTTTAATTGTGTCGTTTGCCTGGGCCCGGATGATCCTCGTCGCTTCATAACCATCCATTTCAGGCATTTGAATGTCCATTAATATTAGGTCGCATTCTTTTGTCATTAAAAATTCAATCGCTTCTATTCCGTTATTGGCTACCTCCACTATCGCCCCCAGGTTATTCAGGGTTTTGATGGCCACTTTTTGATTGATGATATTATCTTCCACCAGCAGCACTGTTACGCCGGCAAGCAAGTTAGTATTGGTCTTTACAACAGGTTTTTTCTCATTGTCGTGCGAAGATGTCGCTTTACTGATCGTCAGGTAGAATGTAAAAATACTCCCTTCATCCTTTTTACTTGTAACGTGGATAGATCCTCCCTGCAGTTCAATTAATTGCCTGGTGATCGTCAGTCCAAGGCCCGTGCCGCCGTACTTCCTGGTGCTGGCGCCGGAAACCTGCATGAACCTGTCAAACACCGACTCCACTTTATCTTCAGCAATACCAATACCTGTATCAGTTACAGAAAACTCTAATGTAACAGATTGGGTATCTTCTTTTAACAGGTCTATATTTACATTTATCTCTCCCTGTTCTGTAAACTTTACGGCATTGCCAATCAGGTTGATCATTATCTGGTTTAACCTTCCGGGATCGCCGTATAAAACGGGGTAAATATTTTTATCGATATTAACCTTTAATGCGATCCCTTTTTCATCCGCCCTGAACTGGTTGATCTTGATGCTATTGTTAATGACATCATTAAAAACATAATCCGTTTGGACAATTGATATTTTACCTGCCACGATCTTTGTAAGATCCAGGATATCGTTGATGATCACCATTAAATTCGCAGCTGATTCCTTGATCGTTTCTACATATTCTCTTTGGTCTTTATTAAGTAAAGTCTCTTCGAGTAATTGCGTCATGCCGATCACGCCATTCATCGGCGTTCGTATCTCATGGCTCATATTAGCCAAAAATTGCTCCTGCGTCTTCCTGGCTTCTTCTGCTTCAAACCTGGCTTTTTGTGTTTCCAGCTCTGCATTCTTCCTGTCCGTTATATCCTGCATTGAGCCGATCATTCGAATAGGTTTTTGCTCGTCGTTTTTTATAACGTATGCCCGTGAATTTATATAAGCGTAAACGCCATCGGTCCTTAAAAACCGGTAATCACGTTCCCACGAATTTTCCCCCGAAGCAACGGTAGCATAGAGGCTAGCGACAACGTTTCTTCTTTCATCTTTATGTAAACCTGTTACCCAAAAATCATATGGGATCTCTTCTCCTTGCTTCTCCAGGGGTATATAATTCTTTAATCCTTGTCCAACCCACTTCACCTTATCAATAACCAGGTCCCAATCCCAGATGATATCATTCGTAGCTTTTGATATAATATCATACCGCTCATTGTTCTCACGCAATAATTCTATGTTCTTTTTTCTCTCAATACTGTACCATACACACTTTTCAAGTGACTGTGAATTATAAGCGCCTTTCAATAAAAAATCCTGCGCACCAATGGAAATTGCTTTTAATGACAACGCCGTGTCAGACAAGCCCGATAAAATAACGACCGGG
>JBDSLD010000114.1:0-5478 GCA_039916545.1 Ferruginibacter sp. | reverse complement strand
ATTGAAAAAATGCGCAGCCTGTTTTTTCAAAGAAGCAAAAACAGCAGCGTTCCGGTTATCCGCCAGCTGGCGGACCGGCTGTGGAGGCAAAAGTAGAGAGTTGACAGGTAGTTGGTGAAGTGAAGATTCGGATTAGAAAATATTTTAAAACCCTTACCAGCTATTAATAATAGCGTTTTCTGGCAGAGACTAATTAACAAGCTAAATTAAGGTTTAAGATTAAAAGGATCGTTTAGACTAAGGTTTAAAAATTGCCTTTTCTCAAAGCAGACTGCTGTTTAATTTTCAACCCAAAAAGAATTAGAAATAGATTGGGACCAAAGCTTGGTAGAAAAAAATAGCGCTCTTCGATTTTATTACTTTATTTAGCGTGTTGGCTGCAACCTCAGGAGGAATCAATGAAAGCGCATGCCGAATTTGAAAAATTACAGGATGAAGATTAAACAGTATGAGATATGGATTGCCGATTTAATTAAAGATTTGGCACAGAAACGGACAAAACAAAACCCGGTAATAATACAACTGATTTATTGAATGATTTTTATCTATTAACTCATTTGTCCAATTACAACCAATGTGAAATCAAATGCAGATATTTTAAGTGTCCATCTAACAAAAGATTCCACAGAGTTGAAAGTTGGCTGCTATACATTTGGACTCTTCACTATTTCAACAGGATAAACTAAAGTAGAAAATTGAAAAAACTAACCATTCTAATTATTGCTTTTTTTATTATAGCATTTGCACAAGGACAGCAACGATTTTCAAAAGAGAAGAAGGAATTACAACAGACGGTTGTAAATATGTTTGAAGCTTTATCTAATCGAGATTCAATGGCCCTGAAATCTTATTGCTTTCCTGATGTTACATTCTACGAATATGGTCAGATATGGAATATAGATACACTTATCAGGAAGGCAATTACGATGAATCAGTCAGCAGACTTTAAGCGTATTAATACTTTTGACTTCATCAATATCGAAACAGACAAAACCAAAGCATGGCTCACTTATCGAATTAGTTCTATTATTACCAGGGACTCCAGGGAAACTGTCATACAATGGTTGGAAACAGTTGTTTTAGCTATTCAAGAAAAACAGTGGAAAGTAAAACACCTTCATTCAACATTAATAAAAAGAAGCTAAAAAAGGGGGACTTAATGATGACATCATTAGTTTTTTGTACAGCAGCCAACTGCGATATTGTGATTGATCAGATTCGCTCTATTGACAACAAACGATTATTAAAAAAAATTGGAGATATGAATCAGGAGACAATAGACATTATCAAGGTTAGTCTTACAATTATTCTTGACATTTAAAATCGTTTCAGCCAACATTGCAAGTATCAGATTACAAAAAGATAATAATATTTAAATATCAGGGGCATTTTACTAAGGCGGAAAAACCATCTATCATTGAAGCAAGTTCCTGTTTCATTTCCTAACGTAAAAATGATTTGAATTACATAGGCTCTAAACCTGTATTAGAATACGATACCCACCCTTTGAACTTATTATTTTATTTGTCAATATTAAGGAGGATTCCGTTTTTATTGTGTCCGGCGAAGGAGGAATTCCGAAAACATACCCCGCTTTATAATTCAATTACGAAAAAATGATTTTCCGTAAATTTGCATTTCTAAAATATAAAAGAGTTTGTAAGCCGGTTATCAAGAAAGATCTAGCTGTTACGAACTACAAATCACGACTGATATATGGGAAGGATATTTGAAGTAAGAAAAAGTTCCATGTTTGCCCGCTGGGACAAGATGGCCAAAAACTTTACGCGCATTGGTAAAGAGATCGTAATAGCTGTAAAAGCCGGGGGACCAGATCCAAATGGCAATGCGGCATTGCGTCGTTGCTACCAGAATGCGCGTAGTGTCGGTATGCCCAAAGACAGGGTGGAAGCGGCCATCAAAAGAGCCATGGGCAAAGAAATGATCAATTATGATGAAGTTTTATATGAAGGGTACGGGCCTCATGGCATCGCCATCCTGGTAGAAACCGCCACAGATAATTCAACGAGAACCGTAGCCAATGTACGTATGCATTTCACCAAGAGCGGTGGTAGCCTGGGCACCGCCGGCAGTGTGGCATTTACTTTTACCCGTATGGGAGAATTCAAAATAAAAAATACAGGTTTAAATATTGAAGAGCTTGAATTTGAACTGATCGATTATGGTTTGGAAGAAATCGGAGAAGATAGTGAAGGCAATATTGTGATCCGCGTTCCTTTTACAGAATTTGGCCATATGGCAAAAGCGCTGGAAGAAAAGAAGATCGAAGTCGTTACAGCGGAGCTTACAAGGATCCCGATGAATGCAACAGAACTGGATGAAGAAGCAGCCCAGGACGTATTTAAATTAGTAGATAAACTGGAGCAGGATGAAGATGTGCAGAAAGTTTATCATAATATGAAATAGTTTACTACCCAAACACACAGGTTTTAAAAACTTGTTTGGTTGGGTAATACCTGGTAATAATTTATCAAACACTGATCTCCCCTTTCATATAAAAAACACAATTACCGCTCATGGTGACCCTGTCGCCCAGGTTTTCGCACCAAAGCTCGCCCCGCCTTTTTGATAGCTGCCTTGCATGAAGCTCCTGTTTATGAAGCTTTTCCGCCCAAAAAGGTATGAGCGTTGAATGCGCTGATCCGGTCACCGGGTCTTCAGGAATACCACAATTAGGGGCAAAGAACCTGGAAACAAAATCGCAGTCTTTGCCGGGCGCAGTTACGATGATGCCTATTACATCGATTTGATTTAGTAAGGAGACATCAACATTTAAATCCAGCACTTCCTTTTCTGTAGCTACCTCTACCACGTAATCGCGACTTTTATAAACCCCTAAAGGATCGGTAATACCCAGGCCAGGCAAAAGCTGCGGGGGATAATCACTCAACCTCACCGGCATACGGGAGGGAAAATTCAGTTCTAATTTATCCCCCTTCCTTTTAATGACCAGTTCGCCGCTTTTTGAGTAAAACACCAGCTGGTCCTTTGAATAGCCGAGATATTCATAAAGTATAAATGCGCTGGCTAAAGTAGCATGACCGCAGAGATCAATTTCAAGCTCCGGTGTAAACCAGCGGATATGGTACCCTGCGTTTTTGGCAACAAAAAAAACAGTTTCTGCCAGGTTATTTTCCCCGGCAATTTGCTGCATCAGCGAATCTTCCAGCCATGTTTCCAGCGGAATTACCGCAGCGGGGTTGCCCCCGAAAAGCCTGTCGGTAAATGCATCTACCTGGTAAATTGTATAGTCTGCCATAGTTTATTCTTTAAATTGGAAAATAATTTTAGCATTGGTTGAAAGATCATAAGCCGCGTGAACCTCGTACCTTTCTTTACCTGCCATAATTATGATCAATGCGGTGTTAGGAGGTATCGTACCAAGGTTATTCGCGAAAAGCTCTATCACATGTGACCGGCCATTCTTTGTTAACGGTATCGATAGCATTTTGGCTTTATCTGTTATCCGGTAACGTTCCAGTATCACCGCATCATCAAAAAAAACGGTTACCGTATCATCATCGACCACGCCATTATCGTACAATGATATTTGCACCGTATCGGCATTTGTAAAGATAGTTTGTATCATCTTCGATACCCGCTCCTTCTTTACATTCACAAGACTGTCCGGCGTCAAAATTTTCGTGTCGGCCGTTCCAGTATTTTGTATCGCCTGCTGCGGCGTATCTGCATTCGTTGGCCTGTTTTGAAAAGCCAGTATTCTACTCCTGGTAAACGTTGTGGTATCAACAGCGGTGGTAATTTTTTTCAGCTCCACAAAAGAAGGAATGCCAAAAGAGAGCATGGTACTGCCAACACCTTTTGCCCTGGCCCTGCCGTCGAGGTATTCGTCGTTACCATCTTTAGTGTACTTCAAATCATACACAGCAAGTAAATGGCCGAATGACCGGTCTATAAAATTAATGCCTTTACCTTTTAGCTGTCGTTTGTTTTTATCAAAGCTGCCTGCAAAATTTGCTTTGCAAAATCCCGGGCCCTTATCATAGGTATATCCAAAACAGGAATCGCCCCTTTGAATGATTACTAATTTAAGGTAGGACGTTCCACCTTCCCGGCCGGTCCAGGTTCCGGTAAGATCCTGGCAATACATATTCAGCGGTAAAAGGAGAAATATTAAACCGGCTACTTTCATACTTCCTAAAAATAGCAATTATGAATGATGGTACTGAGCGTTGAACAGCAAATTATTTTATGAAAATACAGAGAAAGCGAAAAAATGAATTTCCTGGTGAGCCACCATCCAAAGACTGCCTCACCATGAAAATCGCAGTGTCTACCTCAATTTGTGTGAGACATGATGCTATTTCATTTTGGCGGTTCAATCTATTCCGCCATCATTTCCTTCACCACCCTTACCACATCTTCCGAATTAGGTTTGCTAAAGTAATCGCCGTCACTTGCATAAGAAGGCCGGTGCGCCTGACCAGTGATGGTCCTGGGTGACACATCCAAATATTTATAGCCGCCTTGCTCTTCCATCACTTTATTGAACATGTAAGCGGCAGCTCCGCCCGGTACATCCTCATCGATAAATACAATGCGGTTGGTTTTTTTAAGTGATTCTACAATGAGGTGGTTAATATCAAAAGGCAATAATGTTTGTACATCTATTACCTCGCAACCAATCCTCATTTTTGCGAGTGTGTCCGCAGCTTCCAATACGATCCTTAAAGTAGACCCGTAAGTAACCAGGGTAATATCCTCACCTTCTTTAATGATTTCCGGTATGCCCAACGGCACCGTAAAAGCTAACAAGTCAGCAGGTAATCTTTCCTTCATCCGGTAGCCATTCAGACATTCAACCATCAGGGCCGGGTCATTGGATTGAAGTAAGGTGTTGTACATTCCTGCAGCCTGTACCATATTTCGCGGCACACATACATACATGCCCCGCAGTGCATTAATGATCATTCCCATCGGTGAGCCGCTGTGCCAGATGCCTTCCAGCCGATGTCCCCTGGTCCGTACGATCAACGGGCAACTCTGGCCGCCGGCGGTACGAAAATGGGTTGTTGCAGCATCATCACTAAGGGGTTGCAATCCATACAATAAATAATCGATGTACTGAATTTCAGCGATGGGCCTTAATCCCCTCAATGCTAAACCGATGCCCTGGCCCATGATGCTCAACTCCCGGATACCGGTATCAAAAATGCGCTGCTCCCCATATTTTATCTGCAAACCGCTGAACCCCTGGTTAACATCGCCGATAAATCCTACGTCTTCGCCAAAGGCAGTCACCTTATCATTGGCTTCAAAAAGCTTGTCAAAGTATTTATTCAAAATTTCGTACCCGTTTATCAACCTGGCGTCTTCCGGGTAAGTAGGCTTTATTTCCGCTACATTTAAGGCTGATTTCGGCCCTTCATTATACAGGAAAGAATTGTACAGACCGGAATTAATTTCTTTAAGTGACTGGTAATATTTATATAATCC
>JBDSLD010000113.1:0-29452 GCA_039916545.1 Ferruginibacter sp. | reverse complement strand
CTGCTTCATCAATTTCTACCTGCGGCCTGGCTATTGTAACGCTCATGTAAAAAATTATTATTTAGTTGATCTGCAAATTTACAAATGACATTTATTTTATTCATCCTCCTTTAATTGCGGCAGGATCCTGTCCGGTAGCTGTTTATTGGCGTTGGCACCCATTTTTTTCAGTTCTTCAATCTTGCCGATAATATTTCCCCGGCCCGTTGACAATTGCCTGAATGCGGAATCATACGATTGTTGAGCATCCTGTAATTTTTTTCCTACTTGCTCAAGATTTTCAATGAAGCCGGCGAATTTGTCGTACAAGCCCCCGGCCTTATCCGCGATCTCAATGGCATGCCGGTTCTGCTGCTCTACCCGCCACAGGTCGGCGATGATCTTTAAAACTGCCAGCAGGTTGGTAGCACTCACCAGCATGATCCTTTTATCGTAAGCATATTTCCATAAATGAAGATCGGTTTTTACAGCTTCCAAAAACGCCGGTTCGATCGGGATAAATAAAAGTACATAGTCAAGCGCCTCCGCGTAATGAGGATAATTTTTACGCGCAAGTCCGTCGATATGGCCTTTGATGGATTGCACATGTTCTTTCAAAAATCGCTTTTGCACCTCCGTATCTTCTTCTGAAACATATTGTTCCCAGGCGATCAGCGAAACTTTAGAATCCACTATGATCTTTCGCTGATCCGGGTAAACAACCATTATATCGGGCTGCAGCCCTTTGCCATTTTCATCTTTTATAATATTACCCGCATTGTCGCGTATAAATTCCTGCACCAGGTATTCGCGCCCTTTCGTAAGGCCGCTGTAATCTAAAATACTTTCGAGTATCATCTCGCCCCAGTTGCCCTGTTGCTTATTATTTCCTTTCAGGGCGGTCGTCAGGTTATTTGCTTCCTGGCTCACCTGCTGGCTCATCTCGATCAGCCGCTGCACTTCTTTTCCCAACGTAAAACGTTCCTTGCTCTCCTTGTCATAGGTATCATCTACCTTTTTCTTAAAATCTACCAATTCACTTTTTAAAGGGTCCAGGATGGCCCTCATTTTTTCTTCATTTACCTGCGTGAACTTGGCTGTTTTTTCGTCCAGTATCCCTTGTGCCAGGTTGCGGAATTCAAAATGAAATTTTTCGCCGATCAACTCAAGTTCTTGTTTCTGGCCACTTAGTTTTTCATAAGCGGCTTCTAATTGAGTTTGCAAAATCGCCAATTTTCTTTGAATTTCCTGGTGCTCCTGTTGCAACTGGTGATATTGCTCAGCTTCCTGTTGTAAGAACTTATTGTGGCCCTCGGCCTGCATAGCACGACTTAGCAGATCATCCCGTTCTTTTTGTTGTTGCTTCTTTTCCTGCTGTAATTGTTGGATCGAATCCTGCTCCCTGCCCAGTTGTTCGTTGGCCGAAACTAATTGCTGTTTTGTGGCGGCCCGCATAACAAAGGCCACGATCAGGCCGATGATCAACCCGGCTGAAAAAAATAAAAGAACATAGATATTCATTCACAAATAATTTGGTGCAAATAAGAGGTGGTTGCCAATTTACTGCTTCATTTTAAATTGACTGTAAAAGGGCATCCATCGTTTTAGGTAGTTTGAATCACCGGTGAACGGATTTGTCGTCAGGATTTTCTCAAAACTACTTTTCAAATACTACCGCGTCCGTCGAAGCACCTGATTTTTCAAGTATGGATGCGATACCTGCTATCATGGGATCAGGCCCGCATATGTAAAAATGTTTGTGAAAATCAGTGATATTTTCCCGGATAAATTCTTCATCGATATGGCCCGTTCTATATTTTGCATTATTTTCCTTGGTAAGAATAAAAACAGCTTTGGCACCTAACATGGCTGAGAGCTCCTGCTCACAAATGATGTCGGCAGCAGTTTTATTGGAGAAAAAAAGCGTGTTGCCGTCCAGTTTTTTTTCTTTTTCCAATTGCCTGAGGATGGAAAGAAAAGGAGTGATCCCCGCGCCCCCGGCAATAAAATATCCCGGTCCCTTGTATTCAATAGCTCCCCATACATCCCGGATGATAAGTTCATCTCCTGGTTGCAACTGGTGCAAAAGGTCTGTTACGCCATGGTGATCCTGGTAACGCTTGATGGTAAATTGAAGAAATGAATCCTCATTCAATGAGGTGAAGGTAAAGGGCCTTTTTTCCTCTTCCATACCTGGCCTGTTAACAGATACTTCCGTTGCCTGCCCGGGAATAAATTGATAACCGGCAGGCTTTTCAATGCTGAAACTTTTTACGTCGTGTGTGACATTTATTACAGAAAGAATTTTTACAATATTTGACATTGCGGCTATATGATTTTTTGTGATAAACCTGTTGTACAAATATACAGCAGGCAGTCTCATTTTTTAACAGGACGGACCGCAATGATTATAAAAGCCGGGACAGGGAATGTTCTGATTGTTTATGCAATATCATTTCAGAGTTGCCGTTTAGGAGTAAAGTTTCAGTCATATAAAAAAATGATACGGGTAAAATTATGTCCCTACCTGCTTCTATGTGTTTTGGTTCAATTTAATAGAGTACAAATAACAATTACCCGAATTATATTGCACACAATACTTATATGAAAAATAAAAATTTGTAATAAAATATTCATCAACGCTTTAGCAACATCAATAGAAAACAATATTTCTGCAGCCTGGCAAAAAGGATTGAAATTTTGTTTTTTCCACCGGCGAAAGAAGCCGGAGAAACGATTGTTTTTTTACCTTACATTTGACCACTAAACCCTAACGGAATATAATTCCACCGCATAACTCACCCTAAAAATGAAAAGACTCGTTTTATTTAGTTCCTTTTTTCTATTATTATTTATTGCAACACTTCACGTACAGGCACAAAGAGAATTATTAAACCCTTTGGTAGATAGCAAAGAGGTCATTGCCAGAGGCGTCAGTCTCAATGATGCCGGAAAGTTCAAAGAAGCCATTGCGGAATATTTAAAAGTACCTCCGAGCGACACGGCCTATTCCAGCGTTCTTCATGAATTGATGTTAAGCTATTACCGGGACAGTAATTTTGTAGAAGCGGAAAGATATGCAAGTATTGCAATGGAGCTTTACCCGGACAAAAGAACCGACTGGTATGGCTTCTTAGCCGATATTTATGATGATACGAAGCGTTCCGACCTGGCATTAAAAGCTTATGACACGGTGCTTGCCCAAAAACCGTATAGTTCACTGACTTACTTCAATAAAGGGATCACGCTTTTCAGGCAATTAAGGTATGATGAGGCGACCTACAATTTCCAACAATGCATACTTATCAATCCTTACTATACTTCGGCCCATTATTTCCTTGGACAGTTAGCCCTGATCAAAGGTAATTTGGTACAGTCAATGCTGAGCTTTGCGACTAACCTGATGATCACACCGGGAAACCGTTATCAAAAAAGTTCGCTCAATTTTTTAGTGACGATCGCTGAAGTCAACACCACCGCCACCGGCTACCTGGAAAAATACAAACCTGGCAAGGAAGATAATTTTGAGGAAGTTCAGGAAATACTGGTCAGCAAGGCTGCGCTCGATAAAAAGTATAAACTTAAAGCCGACCTGGAGGACCAGTTAGTCCGCCAGTTACAGGTCGTTATCGAAAAAATGGAATACAATGCCAATGACAAGGGTTTCTGGATGCAATATTATGTGCCGCTTTTTAAAAGTCTTTGGGACAAAGGGCATTTTGAGCCGTTGATTTTTAATATGTTCAGCGAGCTGGATAATAAAAAAATAAAAGAATACACAAAAAAGGAAAAGAAAAAGATCGAAGCATTCAGTACTGTCGCAACAACTTACCTCAATGAAATTCGCGAAAGTCACGAGTTGTTGTTTGGCAAAAGAGCGGATGCGCCCACAAAATTTTACATTAAAAATTATTTAGTAAACGGGAAAGGCGGGTACGGCAAAAACGCTAAAAATGAAGTAACCGTGGCCGGCCCCTGGGAATTTTATTTTGAGAACGGCAGAGTAAGGTCAAAAGGAATTTTTGACAATGAAGGTATGCGCACCGGCGACTGGCGCTATTATTATGAAAACGGTGTAATGAAGGAACTTACAACTTATTCAGGCGACAAGGCCAATGGAAGGAGCCAGGTTTGGTTCGACAATGGCCTTCCCTCCACGCTCGCTACCTACGCCGAGGATCAGTTAAACGGTGCCGATACTAATTATTTTTACAACGGGATGTTGTCATCAATTGTCAATTACAAATCCGGTAAAAAGGACGGCGTTGCAAAATATTACAATATCGATGGTTACTTAAGAACGGTAGCGATTTATAGCAATGACAAGGAGGAAGGGAACGAGATTGTTTATCATGCAAATGGCAAACCAGAATCTACGGTCACGTATGCGAATGATATGCCTGCAGGCGAATACAAGGAATATTTCGACAACGGAAAATTAAAGATCTCAGGCACTTATTCAGAAGGGAAAAAGACCGGGGTATGGAATACCTATTTCTCAGACGGCAAACCTGAGCAGGTGGACAATTATACCAATGGTGAACTGGATGGCGACCGGGTGTCCTACTACTCCAATGGAAAAGTATCGTCCCGCAGGTCTTACAGGAAGGGCGACATCGATGGTAAAAAAGAAGATTTCGATGAAGATGGCATCGTATTCTGTGAAAGCATTTTTGAAAAAGGGCGGCTGCGCGATATCCGGTTTTTCGATAAAAAAGGAACCGTGATCAGCAATACAACAAGTCGAAAGGGAAATGCGGATATTGCTTTTTATTCTGCAGATGGCGATAGGATCAGCCAGGGATATTATACCAAGGATGGTTTGGCAGAAGGAAAATTTAATGAGTATTTTAAGAATGGCCAGGTTTCCGTAGATGGTTTGTATAAGGATGGCCTCTCTGACGGAAAAAAAACAATGTATTATGCCAACAATAAAATAATGCAGGAAGGCAATTATAAAGCGGATAAGGCCAATGGATATTTCGTCAATTATTACAACAATGGCCAGGTGTCGGATGAAGGCTGGTATGTAGATGGCCAGCGGCAGGGAACACAGCTTAACTACGACCTGCTTGGAAATGTTACCAGCAAATTATACTACCTGAATGACAAAGTGCATGGCATTGCAGAATATTATATGGCTTCAGGCAAACTTGACTACAAACAATATTTTGATAATGGCTGGTTTGATAAGATCGAACAATATGATAGCACAGGAAAAGTAAAATTGAGATTGTTACTGAATAAAGGAGAAGGCAAACTGAGGTTCACTCATTTTAATGGAACCACTTATTTTGAAAGTAGCTATAAAAACTATAAATTAAACGGCGCCTATAAAGTTACCAATGGCGATGGCACTAAATCAAGCCTGTATTTTTATAAAAATGGTTACCTGGACAGCCTTTACACTTCATGGCACCCGAACGGCAAAATACAGGTAGAAGGTAAGTATGCCAAAGGAAACAAAACCGGTACCTGGAAATATTATTATTACGACGGCCAGCTATCCGAAACTGAACAGTACACAGATGGTAAGTTGGACGGGCTGGATGTTCAGTACGATGAGCTGGGTGCAAAGGATAAAGAATTTAAATATGTGGACGGGGAACTGGAAGATGAAATGAAATATTATGGCGACAATGGCCAGCTGATGTTGATATTTTATTACAAGCATGGCAATTTGAAGGGATATAGTTATGAAGACAAAACAGGCAAGCCAGTGCCAATGATACCTTTGGTTAAGGGCGCGGGCGTAGTAGACAGTTATTACAAGAATGGCGCGAAAAGCACCCACATGGTATTCAATGAGGGCCTGGTTGACGGAGCGCGTATTCTTTATTTCACCAATGGTAAAGAGCAGGTGGTTAGCAATCGCGTGTATGGTATGGATAATGGGAGTAAAAAAATATATTACCCAAGCGGGAAAATAATGCAGGAGGAAAATTATTATTACGGAGAGCGGCACGGATCCTTCAAATATTATAGCGAGAACGGTACACTTATTTATGACCGGAACTATTATCTTGGCAGTTTACATGGCGATTGCAAATATTATACTGCGGCAAACTCACTCAAACATACACTTACCACTACGGTTTACTGGAAGTGAAAAAATAAAAATATGAAAGCTGTTTTGTTACAATTTTTTTTCCTGCTGATGCTGGTGAAACTGACCACCGGAACCGCACAATCCGTAGAACAAATGCGCGTGCTTTTTCCGGATAAACTGGCTGTGTTTTCCAACATTAACAGGTCGGTGGAAATCTCGTTCAATAAGGGTGTTCCGTACGCGGAAGCCAATGAGGTATCGGAAATGATGATACTGGATGACAATGCGAACGGGATGTACAATAAAGACAAGGTGTACTACAGCGCTTTCAACGAACTAAAAAAAGTAGAAGCGTATACCCTGGTGCCTGATGGCAATAGTACAAAAAAAATCAAAGTAACAGATTTTAAAACCCAGTCTTCACCCAGCCAGGGCGTGTTTTACGATGATGTAAAAGAAACTTCTTTTGACTATCCGCGTATGCTGAAGGGAAGTGTGTCGCATGTTGAAACGGAGCATTACAACAAAGACATCCGTTTCTTGTCAAGCTTCTATTTCAGCAATTACCTGCCTGTGCACAGCGCGACTTACACCGTTACCTATCCTTCAGATGTGGATATCCGTTACATCATAAAGAATGACGATAAAAATATCGTGACGGTAAAAGAGACGGTTAAGGGCAAGAAAAGAAAGTTAGAATTTACAGCCAATGATGTAAAAAATTATGAACACTTTGGTAATGGCACATCGATATCTTATTATGCCTTGCATGTGATCGTGTACGTTGCCAGCTATCAGAATGGAACTGAAAAAATTCCTGTTTTTAGTTCGCTGGATGAATTGTATAAATGGAACGCCGGCTTTTTAAACAATATTAATTCGGTTGCGGATGATAACTTGAAAAAGATCGCGGACAGTTTGTGTGTCAATAGAAAAACGGATCGCGAGAAAGCCCAGGCTATTTATTACTGGGTGCAAAACCACGTAAAGTATGTGGCTTTTGAAGAGGGGCTGGAGGGATTTGTTCCACGCCAGGCCGCTGATGTTTGTTCCAAAAGATACGGCGATTGTAAGGACATGGCCAGTATTTTAACGGCTATGCTTAAGATAAGCGGACTGAATGCAAATTTCACCTGGATCGGTACCCGCTCTATTCCTTACACTTATACAGAAGTGCCTTTACCCATTACCGATAATCACATGATCAGCGCGGTCAAGGTTGACAAGGATTGGATATTTTTAGATGCAACCGACCCTAACTGTATTTTCGGGATGCCCTCAAGTGGCATACAGGGTAAAGAGGCCCTTATCAGTATCAGTCCTGAAAAATATGAATTGGTGAAAGTGCCCACAATGCCGGCTGCGAAAAATGTTATCGTCGACAGTACATTTTTAACTGTCAGTAATAATACCGTGCTGGGTAAATGTTCTGTAAATTACTCCGGTTATTTTGGAAGTGACCTGTATAATAATTTAGCTTACAATAAGGGCGAAGATGAAAGGGTGTATGCACGCAGGCGGATGGCGAAGGGGAGCAACAAATTTATCATGAAGGATTATACCATCAGTCTCACTGATCCTATTAACAAAATAGCCAATATTTCTGCAGGTTTCGAAATTCCGGATTATGCAAAGTCAATTGCTGATGAGATATATGTGAACCTTAACCTGGAAAAATTATTTAACACCACGCCAATAGATACCGTCAAAAGAAAGGTATCGATCGAGAATGATTTTTTGTATACGATCAGCCAGGTGCACATACTGAAAATACCTGAAGGTTATGTGTCGGATTATATTCCAAAAAATATCCGTGTGTCTAACGACGTGCTTGAACTTTCGATAGATTATAAAGTGAGTGCAGGGGAAATTAGTGCAACGCAAAAGTTTGTGATGAAAAAATTATACATACAGCCAAAGGATTTTGCCGACTGGAACAAGGCTATCTCCATGGTTTCACCCGCTTATAAAGAACAGGTTGTTTTAAAAAAGAAATAACATTTCTTGCTACGGATGAACGAATTAATACAAATAAATCTCCACTGGATAAACGCTGAGCTGAGAGATCAAACACAGCACAATAACAACCGGACCCTGTTTTGAACCTGCAGGTAATCAAATTTAGACAACCGATTTTAAAAAAATTATATGAATAAAAAGATATTGTTGGTAGCAGGTGCTGCTATTTTATTAATCCTGAAAACTAATGCGCAGGTGGACAACCTGTACACTGAAGTACAGCCCTGGGCCGAATCTCCTGTGTTGCACAAATTACCCGCAGCTTTTAAGGACCAAAGTGCAGTTTACCTGATGGATAGCCGCACGTTCCATTATAAGTTTGAGGGCAAAAATTTAATGCAGTATAATTATGTGTACCGGCTGATAAAAGTGGAGGATGATAAAGGTATTGAGATGTTTAATAAGATCTACCTGCCGGTGTCGCGCTACGCGGAGACTTATGATATAAAAGCAAGGGTGATCACTTCGACAGGTAAAGTGATCAACGTGCCGGCTGAGAAAATAAAAGAGGAAGAAGAGGATGGCCGCAGGTACAAATTATTTGCCATGGAAGGCATTGACAAAGGCGCGGAAATCGAATACAGCTACATGGTAAAAAAAGATCCGTCCTTTTTTGGCAGCGAGATATTTCAAAGTAAATCAGTGCCTTATTACCAGGTGAAACTTTTGATCATCACACCTAAGCATTTGAAATTTGATGCCAAAGGATTTAACGGGTTTAAAATTTTAGCGGATAGCCTGGTCGGCGACGAGCGCTTTATCCCCGGCTATTCAGAAAATATAAAAGAACTGGATGAAGAAAAATATGGCCTGCGCGATCCATACCTGCAACGGGCCGATTTTAAGCTGAGCTATAACCTCAGTACCAACAACGATGTTGAAATGTACACCTGGAAGGAGCTGGCACGTAAAGCCTATACCAACATAAGCACATTCACTGAGAAGGAGAGAAAGGCAATCGCTAAATTTATTGACGGCGCTAAAATTCCTCCAGATGCAACAGAGGAAAAAACGATCATGTTGCTGGAAGATTATATGAAGACCAGGATAAATGTGGATGATAAATTAGTTAGAGAAGATGTAAACAATATTGAATCCACGATTAAAAATGGCAATACCAACAATTTTGGCGCGGTGCGTTTTTTTGTATGCATGCTGGAAAATAAAAATATAAAATACCAGGTTGTTTTTCCATCCGTGCGCAACCAGTTGCCGCTTGATGAAGACCTTGCTAACTGGAACAGGGTAGATGAAACACTGATCTATTTTCCCGGTACCGGGAAGTTGGTACAGCCTTCTGGCTCCATCTATCGTTATCCTTTTGTAGAGGCGTATTGGGCCGGTACAAGGGGCTTGTTTTTGAAAGGCACAACCATCGGCGATGTGAAAACAGCGGTGGGTAAATTTGATGATATTCCAATTGAACCGTTTGAGCAGAATGCGCAGAATATGGAAGTACACGCAAAATTAGATGCGTCGGGCGATTCGCTGATCATTGATAGCCGGCAGATTTTAAAGGGCTACCCGGCAATTTCTTACCGGCCGATCTGGACATACCTGCCGAAAGACAAGCAGCAGGAAACGATGAAGGAGATCATTCAAAATATTGCCAAGAGCGAAAACATTCAGAATATAAAAGCTGAAAATACAAGTCTCACAGACGTTTGGGATAACAAGTCACTGATCATAAGCGGCACCATACATACGGCGGAATTATTGGAAAGGGCAGGCAATAAACTGCTGTTTAAGCTGGGTGAATTAATCGGTGACCAGGTGCAAATGTACCAGGAAAAGACGCGGCAACTGCCTGCTGAAATGCCTTATGCCCATGTGGAGGAAAGGAAAATAACTTTTGACATCCCTGAAGGTTATACCATCAAAAACCTCGATGATATTAAGATCGATGTTCAATATAAAAAAGATAATATAGTGGTCATGGGTTTTGTAAGCACGTATAAAGTGGTAAATAATGTGCTGGAAGTAAATGTGCTGGAAACCTACCGCGACCTTAAATATCCTTTAAGTGAATTCGAAACTTTCAAAAAAGTGATTAATTCCTCTGCCGATTTTAATAAGATCGTATTGGTGCTGGAGAAGAAAGGGTAACAAATTTATATTGGTTAACACGTACCACGGAATAATAGGCCACAATAAAAGTACACTTTTATTTTTTGAAGGATAAGTTTCTCTTGCTTTTAAAAGAATACCTTTTTATTTATCGTAATTATTATGTGCAGGATTTATAATGCCGTGAATTTATGCCAGCGGCATAACCTGTTTGTAGCAGCATGAAAGGAGTGGATTTGCTCCAGAGGAGCAACCTGTAATTAGATTAGCTACAAAGCAATTAGCCAGGTAAACATCATTTACTCAGAGGTTACCCCATCCGGGGTAATTATGTATCATTCCTACTTTCTACAAACAGGTTGCCCCGCTGGGGCAGGACATTATTTCCTTTGAAAAAACGTAAGTTTTTCGCCTTCAAACACAATTGGAAACGTAATTTGATCTCACCCAAATATAAAATTTGTGCTTAACGTCAAAATATCAATCCCATGATTTTACCGCGAAGGGAAAACTTTTATTTTTGACGAATTAAATCTTCGGATAAAATAGATAGCAGCGATAGCGGTGGCGGCCAGTAAACTGATGGTAAGCCACGAATATTTTTTTACAGGATCAAAAGTGATCACCTTGCCCGTCATGATTGGAGCGGCCCAATAATAGGGCAACTGTTTCTCTTTTGTAGCCGTTTGAAAAAAATCTAATTTGGCCCTTTGTAATGCAACATCAGCAGGCAAACCCTGCGTCAGGTATTTATAAAAAAGCGCTGTCAGGCGATACGTGGATTGATCATCTACCGCCCACAAATTTGCGAGGGAAGAAGGAATGCCCAGAGCAGCAAATCCCCTGTTAAAACTAAATACGCCTTCCCCCTGGTAGACCCTTCCGCTACCTGTTTCGCAGGCCGATAAAACCATCAGTTGTGTTACCGGCTTATTTTCCGGCATTAATTCTGAAAGATACAATGCCGAGTCAGCAAAATATATTACCGGCTCACCACTGGCGGTACTGTCAGCTGCATGCGTGTACAACTGCACTATTTTATACTTCGAAAAGTTTTGTAAAAAATTATTCTTGGTGGCTTTGGATGAAAGTAACATTTCAGAACCGGGAAAATAGTTACCTAACTCTGTCAATGAATGATCGCTGCCGCTCAGATCCGTCATATTTAAGTAGCCGGCATAGCTCACAGGTGCAAGGCCCATAAATGTATGTGAAGAATTACCGGCACTGACATTAAAGTTGTTGAGCAGGTAACGCGCCGAATAGGTATAGCTGACCGGGTGGTCCTGCATAAAATATACAAGCTTTTCACCTGACTTGCTTTTTACCAACGCATCAAAAGGGAAATAGGAAACATCTGGCGAAATGATCATACGGCCCGGTGGTACCGGGTTTTCCTGAAATATAAGTCCAAATAGGGTTCGGGAATTATTTAAAAAAGAATCAAAATATTGGTTTAACTGATCTGGGTTTGAGATAGCAGCAGTATATAATTTGACCGCTTCTTCAAAAGACTGTTTATTGATCCTTGACAGGCGCAGCTGCGTTCCCGTTATTAGCATCACATACACGGCACTATCGCCCGTAAACAATTCAACCAGCGATTGTTGATCTTTTAATATTAATTTTTGCACATCTGTTGTGCGGATAAATCCAGTGTCTAAAAAGCTTTGATAATACAAAGGGTTGCGCGTTTTAATGTCATTCAACAGCCGGTCGCGTTCCGCCTGGTAAGTGAATAACTCTTGTTCAACAGCCTGTTTGCGGGCAACGGCCGTATTGATACCAGCTGATTCCTTTTGAAGAAAACCGATCTTTTTATTGATCTGTGATTGCATTAAAATATCTTCTTCACCTAACAGTCGTTGTTGGTTCAGTTGATCGCTCAATAAAACAGCCCGGCTCTTTTCCATGAAGTAAAAAGCGTCTTCTTTTTGATCACCTTCAAAGCAAGCCGCGATTGCCTGTTCATACAAATGACGCATATTATTTCGCCAGAATAATTTGGATTCCAATTCCGTTTGTTCCGACTTAAGCATATTCACGAGCCGGTCGGCGACTTTAAAAATCCGGATGGCTTCATTGATATATAGCCGGTTTTTTGATTTTTTAAATTGAGCCAGGTACGCATTGCCTTTGTCAATAATAAGCAGGATGATATAATCAATATTCCTGTAACCGATAAACGATTCAGGATGATTGACTAAGGTGGTTTCATTTATTCCGGGCCCAAGCCGGTCAAAGGCCAACTGGAAATAGCGTGTGGCAGAATCAAATATGCCGTTGCGCGAATACATGCTTCCGATATTACCGAGTATGTTTAATGATTCCAGGGTTTTAAGGGGTTTATCAACTTCATCACCGTCATCATAAGAAAGCGCTTTTTTGTAAGTCGTTAGTGACCTGGCTATATTTTTAGAAGGCTGGTCATAGATCATGTAAGCAAGGTTGTTTAGTGTTTGCATACAACCAAGACTGAATCCCGCGGAGCGGTGAAAATTAAAAGCAGTTTGAAAATAATCCGTTGCCTTTAACGTGTTTTTATCCAGCACTTCCACGCGCGCCAAGAGTCCATACAATGCGCCCAGGTGTTTGATAACACCCATGCGTTTGCAATCTGCTATTTGTTGCGAGACCAGTTTTTTAGCTTCGTCGTATTTTTTTAAGCCGATCAGTACATCCACTTTTGCCAGCAGGAAAGTAATCAAATAATCGAGGCTGTCAGCGTCCGTTAATATGCGGGCCGTTGCCTTTTCGCCCAATACCGCAAACTGGTAACAACGTTTATAGTCGCCAATATCCAGCAGGTGACTGACTTTTACGGTAAGTACAAAAAGATAATAGAGATCGGGAATATCGAAGCGTGTTGAAGTATTGATACAGCTGTCTATCGCAGTCATCTTTTCACTTACCTTATTTAAGGCGCCGTAAGAATTGGAAAGGTTATAATAATTTTTTACCAGGTATTTGGCAGTAGAAGGATATGTTTGTACCGCTGGTTTAATTGTACTGATCGCCAATTTAGTGTATGCGATGGCTTTTACAAACTCATGTAATTTGGCGTAGGTAGCGCCTATCCGCTGAAACAACAATGCATTCGTTGAATCATTGCTATTGGGGCAGTTCTTAAGTGTTGCTTCAAATGCGAGTAACTCTTTTAGCTGAAGCTGGTATTCTGATGGCTTTGAAAATGAAGCAGAAGCTTTGGTAAGATATAGCAACCTGTTCCAGACCGAGTCCCTGTTGGGGCATTGGCCATTGCCCTGTTTGCTTAACAGGGAAGTGCATAAGATCAATAGAAGTCCGGCTGTTCTCATGTGCGATGCAGCTATAAACCGCAAGGTTCATAACGGCTTATTGATGTATATTTTTTTGGAAGATCAAGTGGGCGATCTGGTAAAAGCTGTTACTCAGGCGGAGGTTTGATCGATACTGTGTTAACATGAGATTGCCCGGGACTTACCGGTTCCAGTACATAACCGTCTATACTTCTAACGGGCTCTTTTGGGTAGTTGAATAGTACATTCTTGAATTTACTTTTCGCATACACCTTTATTTTGAAATTATATAGTTTGGGATTTGTTGTCGCTTCCATAACACTTGTAAAAGGGACAACCAGTTTGTTGGCTTCAACATCCACCTGGCTTTCGAGGTATTCATTCAGCACCTCTTCAATAAAAGGTTTTCTTACCTGGATATTTTCCAGGGAGACCGAATTCGTAAATACAATTTTCCAACCTAACCAGGTCTTGATTTTCTTATGGGCCGGTGGATTGGCATTCAGCGTTGCAATAATTCGCGTTGAGAAGAGAACCGCCATCGGATGAGAATTTAATTATGTGAGCAATATAAATTTTGCGGACCTGGAGCAGGATTGAAATACTGCACCTAACCAGGGGGCGGCCTTAAAGAAACTGTATTAACACGCGATTCTCCGGGTATCGGGAGATGAATATATACCGGGTGAATGATATATCCATTTACGCTGTGTACCGGGTTCGACGGATACTGAAACAATATCTTCCTGTGCCAATCATTTTTAACGAACACCCTTATTTTAAATGTATAGATCAAGGGGTGACCGGTGGCGGCCAGCTTGTTTGAAAAAGGCACCACGAGGTTCTCAGACTCGACGTCTACACTTTGTTCCAGGTATTTATTCAAT
Source organism: Ferruginibacter sp. (assembly GCA_039916545.1). Classification (GTDB taxonomy): domain Bacteria; phylum Bacteroidota; class Bacteroidia; order Chitinophagales; family Chitinophagaceae; genus Ferruginibacter. Next base: position 15,173 of record JBDSLD010000113.1, on the reverse strand, counting down.
ACTTCTTCAATAAACGGCTTGACCAGCGAAATATCTGCGGGTGTCATTTCCGGATGAAAAACGACGTTCCATCCCTGCCAGGGTTTTATCCAGAAGATCCATTTGGGAATGCGCAGCCTTGCAAGGTCGTATGGTAAAATTTCCGGGTTCATTAGATTAGCATATGTTTAAATAAATTTATTAATGTAATGCATCCGGCTTAATTAACCGGATGTAATTCATACATCTTATTTGCAAAATGAAGGATTGCTTTACTGTTCCAAGATAATAAAATTATTTAAAAATTTCATAATGTTTCTTGGTTGCCCGAAGTCATCCTTATGGTTTTCCTAACGTGATCACATCATTGGTTATTGATCCAAAGTTTGTCAAATAGTCGTTCAAGCACACTGCGGTCATTCGTTAACACTTCTGCCGTACCGGGTAAAAAAGGCTGTGGCGGCACTTTCTTATTGGCCGTAGTTACCAGGCCATTGCTAAGCTGTATCTCCATTGAATAGGCGGTGTCCAGCGCTACTGAGGAAATCGTTTTAACAGTTCCCCTGATCATTCCGAATTCTTCAAATGGGTATGCTGATAGTTTGATATGTACTTTTTGCCCCGCCTTTACTTTTCCCGCACCATTCAAAGGCAGGGAAGATTTGGCGGCATATGTTTGAACCGGCGGTACAATTACCAGCAAAGATTCTCCGTTGGATACAAATTGATTTTCCTTCCAGAATTTAAAGAAAACGGTATTGCCGTCCACCGGACTTTTTATCAGGTATGTTTGTTCCCATTGATCCATCTGGCCCTGTAAGCGTTTTACATTTTCCTTTATATTTTGCTGCAGGTCATTTTCCTGCTGCAATTTTTGCTGCTGCAGTTCGGTCATATTTTTCAGGTATTCAGTCTGCTGTAATTTGTTTTGAAGAAGGCTGGTTTTTGTTGCATCCGCATTTATCTGTTTATTAATGAGCTCCTTTCTACTGTTGTCAAATTCAAGCGGTGCGATCACTTTGTCCCTGACCAACGTAGAATCTGCCTGGAACTTTTTATTTTCAAGTCGCAGCTGCTCCGCAAGCAGTTTATCCTTATTGCGTAATTCTGCATCGAGCTGTGTTTGATACGAGATCTGCGATTGCAACTGACCTAATTTCTGGGAAGTAAAATTTCTCGCTTTAAAGAAAAGGTATTGATTAATGCTTTGATACAGATCTGCATAACCGCCCTGAAGGTCGCCCAGTTGAATGGAGCGTGCAAAAGAAATATGCTGCAATGCATTGTCTATATTGATGGTGGTATCCAATCCTGAAAGTATAGTTTTTAGTGTAGCAATATCATGGTAGCTCGCTGTGTTATCCAGCAGGCAAATGTTCTGTCCTTCTTTTACGTGCTGGTTGTTTTGTACAAACATTTGTTTGATCTTGCCGCTGCCTTGTGCAACAATTTTAACGGGCGGGTTGGAAGACGTGATGTACACATTGGTAGTGATCACATCAGGATAGCGAATAAAATAAGATCCGCTAAAGAGCAAAATCACGACGACGAATAAAACCGCTGTTCCCCGCCTCACTATCCAGTGGGGCATCCTGCTGATGATGTCCTGCACTTCTTCGCTTCTCACTGCCAGGTAAGGACCGGCGTGATCTACTTTGTGGCCATTAAGAGGCTTTTCAATTACCTGTTCGTTTGGATAGTCATTAATTATTGGCATGATATGATAATTTTTATTCTCCGAGTTCTAATTGATTTTTTACCAGTTCAAAATATTTACCTCTTTTTTTCGTGAGACTCTGGTGATTGCCTGTCTCCACGACTTTACCATGTTCCAATACGATTATCTGGTCGGCATTTTTTACTGTACTTAAGCGGTGAGCAATTACAAGTACTGTTTTACCTTTAAAAAAATAGTGCAGGTTTTCCATGATCACCTTTTCATTGTTGGCATCCAGAGCGCTGGTGGCCTCATCGAAAAAAAGATATTCCGGATTTTTATAAACGGCTCTTGAAATAAGTATCCGTTGTTTCTGACCTGTGCTGATGCCGTTTCCGGAATTACCGATCCTGGTATTGTACCCGAGAGGCAGGTCCTTCATAAAGCTTTCCAAATTGCCAACCTTTAAAGCATGCTGCAATTTTTCATGGTTGATCAGCTCGTCGCTTACAGCGATGTTCCGGGCGATGGTATCGGAAAAAATAAATCCTTCCTGCATCACTGCACCGCATTGGTTGCGCCAGTTTTTGGGGGACAGCCCGGAGAATTCTTCGTCATTGATCGTAATGGTTCCTGAGGTCGGGTCGTAAAAACGCAGCAATAATTTTAGCAAGGTTGTTTTACCGCTACCACTACTTCCTACAATGGCCGTAACTTTTCCTTCAGGTATTGTAAGGCTAACATCTTTTAAAACTTTCGGACTGTTGCCTGTATATTGAAAGGACAAATTTTGCAGGCGGATGGTGCCGTTATTTTTTGAAGATGCCGGGGGCAAATTCAAAGCCTGGTCATTTATATCCAGCGTCTTTTCCTCGTCTTCTTTATTGTGAATTTCACCCAACCTTTCCAGGCTGATCCTGGCATCCTGTGCGGAGCGGAAAAAATCCAGCAATTGTTCAACAGGGCTGTTCATCTGGCCGATAATATAGCTGATGCTTAACATCATCCCTAATGTCATATTTCCATTTACCACTTCGCGTGCAGCGATGTAAGAAATAAAAATGTTCTTTAACTGGGTAAAAAAAATATTGCCTGTTTGTTGATATTGCTCGAGGGCCAGGCTGCTGATATTCAGTTTAAATAATTTTGCCTGTATGCGTTCCCATTCCCAACGCTTGGGCGTTTCACAATTGTTAAGCTTGATCTCCTGCATGCCGGTTATTAATTCGTACATGCTGTTTTGGTTGTTGCTTAAATGCTGAAACCTTTTATAATCCAGTTCTTTTCTTTTGCGTAAAAACAATACGATCCAGATAACAGAGATCAGGCTGCCGATAAAGAACACGGCAAATATTTTAGTGTTGTAGATGCACAATACCACGGAAAAAACAAGCAGGCTAACGAAGGAAAATAGGGTGTTTAGCGTGCCGGTTGTAAGGAAGTGTTCGATCCTGTTATGGTCATTGATCCGTTGCGTAATATCGCCGATCATCTTGGTATCAAAATAACGAATGGGCAGTTTCATCAGCTTGACAAGAAAATCCGAAATGATAGAAATATTGATCCGGCTGTTCATGTGAAGGATCAGCCAGCTTCGTATCATTTCTACGGCAGTCAGTCCGGCGAAAAGCACGAGCTGGGATATCAGTACCATTTTTATAAAGCCCAGGTTCTGGTGATTTACCCCGTTGTCAACAAGGCTCTGGGTAAGAAAAGGAAAGATCAGTGATAATAAACTGCCGAGCAGCATGCCTATGAATAGTTGGGTAATAAAACCTTTGTAAGGTTTGATGTATTTAAACAAAAATTTGAAACCATTTCTTTTTTCAGTAACGCCTTCTTCCTGGTAAAATAAGGGTGTTGGTTCAAGCATTAGCACGATGCCCCTTTCGTTGCTCATGCTAACCCATTTCTTAAAAAATATTTCCCGGTCGATATGCGCCAATCCATGGGCGGGGTCGGCCACGGTAATTTTTTTGTTAGATTTGAATATGCTTTTTGGTTGAGGTGGCAACACGATAAAATGGTCCTGGTTCCAATGCAGGATGCAGGGCAGCGGTACTTCCTCTTCCAGTTGTTTTGCACTAACATGTGCGGCAATTGTTTTGAAGCCTAATTTTTCAGCGGCTTCGCTGATGCCGGAAATAGATACACCTTCCCGGGTGGCGCTGCTTATGTTCCTTAAACTTTCCAATGAATAATTTTTTCCATAGTGCCTGGAGATCATCTTTAAGCAGGCAGGTCCGCAATCCATTTGGTCCAGTTGCTGATAAGTTTTAAAAGACATAGTTAATGGTGTTGTAATTCGGATGAACAGATGTGATTTGAGTTGTACAAAAAGCTTATGGTTATCGCCGGCTCTGTACAGTTCATTAGTCGTGGTGGGTATTGAGGAAGGAAACAATCATAAAAAATATTTTGCGGGGGTATAGGTATTGAAAGAGAATTGATAGTAAACTCACTTTTTATAGGTGTTTTTCAGCACTTAGGTATAGTTAGTTATTGTTTGTACCGTAGCGTTCCCGAGTATTTAACAGATAAAAAGACTGACCGGATAATATGATTTTTGAAGATTTTTAGCACTGGATGTTGTAACGAAGAAGGTACAAAAGGATACCATAAGAGTCCGAAACCTTGGTTTCTACATTGAATTTTTAGGCGCAGGGCTGCAACCCTGTGTCTTCTTCGTTACTGAGGAACGATTACTTGTAATAATTTATTTACCAGGTATAACCCGCTGTTTATTACCAATTGTGTTGGAATATTTTACAGATCAAAAAGGCCTGTTGATAATTGTTACTTTCGAAGGTTTTGGCAAAGGAGTTAGTAACGAAGAAGACACAGGGATAGAGCCCTGCGCCTAAAAAGCCGCTTAGTTTATTAGATCTGAGATTTCGAACAATTATGGTCTCCAGCCCTGTGCCTAAGTTTATGGAGTTTAAAATAATGTTGCAGAATAACAATCTCCAATTTAGTAATGAGTAATAGAAAAATTATTTTATAAAAATACCCGGCAATAAATATTTTAAAAAAAAATAAAAATTTTTGTTTCTATCCTGGAAATGTTTGCGACCAATGATTGAAAACTTACGCCCGGGCAACCAAAGTTTTTTGGCAGAAAATCGAAAAGGCCATTTACTAGAGTAGATATAATCTCAAATAAAATTTTTATGAAAAAGTTCAAAACAAGCAAAACTCTTACAGGTTTTGAGAACGAAAAATTAACCAAAGATGAAATGTACCAGTTAACCGGTGGAAAGCAATCTGCTGCCACCGGAAGTACAAAATCCGTATGCCATACCGACGGCAAAACTGATGGAGACTCTACAGGTCCGATCATCATTTTTGTTCCGATCGTAATTGTCGTTATCAAATAATGACGGGAAAATATTTCGCTGGTGCAACTGCATCAGCGAAATACTTTTTTTACTTTTAATACTTCCCCAATGATATGTATTTTCAGCAGCATTGATGATTATTCCACAACGGATGTAATGAAGTGGCTTCACCATTTCGGTAAAGAGGTGATCAGGGTAAATAGCAATGAGGGGATCAGCAATGATTCTATGAAAATAGATATCAGTAATGAAACGTTCTCCTTTCAGCTTGATGGCCGAACCATTCGTTTAAATGAAATCGAGGCAGTGTGGTACCGCAAGGGAAGCAACTGGCTGTGCGATCTTTTTTACCCGGTATCGGTAGATGACCACCAGGGTTTTACCAACTACTTAAATTATAAATTAAAAGTAGAGGAGGCCCGGCTGTCAGAATATTTGCACTATATCATTGAAAATACCGTTCCTTTTTTAGGCTCCTCCACGAAGGGAGATTTAAACAAATTGCTTGTACTCAGCGCCGCAAAAAATGTTGGTTTATTAGTACCCGATTTTTATATCTCCAATCATAAAGAAGGCATCGGGCGTGTCTTTGACCAGGCGCCAGACCTTATCACGAAATCGATATCCGACGGGCTTTACCAGTTCGATAATACGGATAAGAATACGGGCTATTTTACTTTTACAGAAAAGGTGGACCATCAATCAACAACTGACCTGGCTGACCGCTTCTCGCCTTCTTTTCTCCAAAAAAATATTCATAAGAAATATGAAGTCAGGGTTTTCTTCCTGGATGGTGAATGTTTTTCAATGGCCATTCTTTCCCAAATGGATGAGCAAACAAAAATCGATTTTAGAAAATACAATGAAAAAAAGCCAAACCGCTTTGTGCCGTTTCTATTGCCGGACGATATCGATAACAAAATAAAATCGCTGTTTGGTAAATTAGATCTAAACACAGGCTCAGTCGACCTGATGGTTGACCAGGAGGATGATTTCTATTTTCTTGAGATCAACCCGGTGGGGCAGTTCGGTATGGTGTCTTCTCCCTGCAATTATTTTTTAGAAAAAAAAGTTGCCTTAAATCTTATTCAACGATGCAAGAAAATATAGACCGGGTTGAATTGCCGGAAACAGCCAATTCACGATTGCCGCTTGGGTACAAACAGATACAACGGCATAAGATTCCCTCAGCACAGGTGGAGCAACGATTGATATTGTATAATAAAAAATATAAATTCTTCACCAAGATGGTGAATGTATCCACCAAGCCTATTTCAAAGATCCTCAAATAAAAAATTATTTACAATGAATGTCGACCTGGCACAACACAGAGAAAATTACCTGCACCTGAATGCCGATTGCATACCAGTAAGAGGCGCAGTAAGGTCCGTTATTTGCGACCTTACCAGAAGCGAACTGATTTTTTTTCCGGATGAATATTATGAGTTGCTCGAATATTTGCTGACCGATAAACTGGGTTTGCTGACAGATGCGATTGAGCAGGAGGAAGAGAAAAAGATGCTGTTTGACTTTATAGATTTTTTGAATGAGAATGAATTGATCTGCTTCGTAAAGGACCGGACATTATTTCCTCCCATCAAAGAAGCCTGGGATACCCATGCGATAATCCAAAATGCCATAATTGATGTAGATACGGTCCTGCACGACTTCAGCAAGATATTCAATGAGCTCGATAAATTGGAATGCAGGTTTGTACAGATCCGGTCTTTCTCTCATTTGTTGAACCTGGAAGAGGTTGATAATTTGCTGGCAGCGGCACAACATACATCTATTGAAAGTGTGGAATTATTATTAAAGTACGATCCGGTCGTCGCCGATCCAACCTATATAAAACTTATCGAAGATCAACCCATCCTATCAAATCTCACGCTTCATTCAGCCATGAAAGAAAGGGAACTGGTAGCCGATTACGGCAACAAGGAAAGCGATGATTACACAAAAAAATATATTAGGGTGGTGTCGCAGTTTATCAGTTCCCAAAGTCATTGCGGCAACATTTCAATCAAAACATTGAACGCTCCCTCCGTCGAAAATTTCTTCGAAATAAAAATGTACAATGGCTGTCTCAACCGAAAGATTTCTGTTGATGCCGGGGGCGAAATAAAAAATTGCCCTTCCATGCTCGAATCCTATGGCAATATTCAAACGACTGATTTAAGTAAGGCTGTAAACAGTGCAGGATTTAAGGATAAGTGGAACATAAAAAAGGACCAGGTTGAAATTTGCAGAGACTGTGAATTCAGGTATGTGTGTTCAGACTGCCGCGCTTATGTGGAAGAGCCTGGAAATATTTACAGCAAGCCACTAAAATGCGGCTACAACCCCTACACCTGCGAGTGGGAGGACTGGAGCGAAAATCCACTTAAGCAAAAGGCTATTGCTTATTATCAGACCAGGCAAAATATTGAAGAACCAGAAATGATGAATGCATAAGTTTTTCCGGACTAATTATTTCAACATAAAAATCCCTGGGCAGCAAACCGAAAAGGCCTTAAAATAGAGTAGGTATTATTCAAAATTAAATTTATGAAAAGTTTCAAAACAAGCAAAACCATTAAGAGTTTCGAAAGCGAGAAATTAGCAGGTGAACAACTGTACCGGTTATCCGGTGGGATGATGACAATACCACCCAAGGATAACAAGACAAAGGGCCAAAACGGAATTTACAATGATGATGGTTGCATTCCGCACCCGTTCCCAAAACCGCTGCCGCCTGTTGTTATTTTTTAGCAGCACCTTCACTTTTTTGCGCCACGGATGTAGTGTGATCACGAGTTTCTTATCAAAACTTTTCTAACCGGGATCATGCATTCGTGGCAATTTAATTTATTAGTGAGCATGGTATATGCCGGCGAAATACGCTACTTTCGAAATATTGAATCCCTACAATTTTCGATATTTCATTTATGGTAAGATGCCTTCTTTTATTTTTGTTGCTGGCTGGGTCCATTAGTATACAAGCCCAAACCAGTTCCCCGGTCATAGACAATTATTACCCGTTATTAAGAAATAGTTTTATTGAAAGCAATGCCTATAAAACAGTGGCCTTCGTTGAACAGCGTTGGCGGATAGCAGGTAATACAGGTTTCAATGAAAGTATTTTTTATGTGGAAAAAATATTAGTGAATGCAGGATTTAAAAAAGAGATAAATGGCGAAGCAGATGGCCCGTTAACCTATCGCATCGAAACAAGAAAAATGGAAAAGCCAACCTGGGAGCCACAGGACGCATCACTTACCATTGACGGCGATACCACACCCGTGCTATGGTTTGCCACTAACAGGAATATACTGGCAATAAATTCTGCCGCAAACGGCACCGGGGGAGAAACGGCGGAAGTAATATATGTAGGCAAGGGGGAGCTAACGGATTTTAACAAGAAAGATGTAAAGGGAAAGATAGTTTTTGGGGAAGACAATGTTTGGCCACTTTATGATAAAGCGATCCGGGCCGGTGCAATCGGTGTACTGGCATATTCAATGCCGAAATATAACCAGCCTGAGAAATATGTCAATTCCATACAATTTCAGCGCATTGCCTACCAGGATTCAGCCAGGCAAAAATGGGGCATCGTGTTGTCTTATGCAGCAAAGGAAAAATTACTGGCTGCGCTGGCAAAAGGTAGCCTGCGGGTAACCGTTAAAGTCGCTTCAAAAATATACCGGTCGGATGAATTGACTATTGTTGCCAATGCAAGGGGCTCGTTTAAACCGAATGAACGTTTTGTATTTAGCGCGCATGTCCAGGAACCGGGTGCAAACGATAATGCTACGGGTGTAGGCACGCTGGCAGAAATGGCGAGGGTAACAGCTGAACTGATACAGCGAAAGAAGTTTTTGCCGCAGCGCACCATTACTTTTATATGGGGCGATGAGATCGTTTCTACCGGTCGTTATATAAATGAAGATGCAGAAAGGGCAAAGGGCATTAAATGGGGGCTCAGCCTGGATATGGTTGGAGAAGATATAGCCAAAACCGGCGGCAGTTTTTTAATAGAGAAGATGCCGGATCCATCGGCCATATGGACCAGGGGAAATGACCACCACACAGAATGGGGTGGGAGTGTATTGACCGAATCAGATATGTTCCCGCATTACTTCAATGATTTTTTATTGGACAGGTGCCGGCAACAAGCAAAGGAAAACGGATGGGTGGTGAATGCCAATCCTTTTGAGGGCGGTAGTGACCATACACCGTTCCTGCAGGCAAAGATCCCAGGCTTACTGATGTGGCATTTTACTGATGTTTTTTATCACACAGACGCGGACCGGATCGATATGGTATCTGCGCCGGAAATGAGAAATGTTGGTGTAAGCGGACTGGCTGCTGCATTCACTTTATCGGCTGCAAACGAACAGACTACCCTGCAATTAATTGATGAAATTTTGGTGAACGCTACCGGGCGACTGCAGACAGAATACCAGTTAAGCAAAGCAGCCATCCAAAACAATTTTTCTTTGCAAAAAGAGCAACATATCGTAGATGTATGGGCCAGCTGGTATATTGAAGCGATCGGCAAAATGACGGAAATTAATACCATGGGGGTAACGGAAAAAATAAGGTCGGGGATAGCAAAAGCGCAGGAAAAAATCCGGCAAATAAATAAGGAGCTCGATGAGTTGTTGGCAAAATAATAGGGGGTGTATTAATATTTGAGTATTCGCTTTTAAAAAGCAGAGACCCAACTATCTCCTTTTTGACTGATCAATCACAAGCAGGTCCCAGCGGGGTTTTCACAGTACGCGGTGGCGGGTAATTTAACGCGATCCGTGAAACCCTGCTGCATAAAAGAGCGATCACTTTTTTATATCTCTGCATTGGCTTCTGCAAATCAGGGTGCCATGTATTTCCTTCTCCGGCTACTCAATCACAAGCAGGTCCCAGCGGGGTTTTCACAGTACGCGGTGGCGGGTAATTTAATGCGATCCGTGAAACCCTGCTGCATAAAAGAGCGATCACTTTTTTATATCTCTGCATTGGTTTCTACAAATCAGGATGCCATCTGTTTCCTTCTCCGGCTACTCAATCACAAGCAGGTCCCAGCGGGGTGTTCACAGTACGCGGTGGCGGGTAATTTAATGCGATCCGTGAAACCCTGCTACATAGAAGAGTCATCATTTATTTAGTTTTTGCAAGAAAACGCTGAAAACCTTTACAGACAATGGATTGTGGAAATTTTTCTTGTTGAATATTATTAATCTTAAACTAAGTAAATGACCTAAAATAAAATAGTACTGATCTGTTTAATAAAAGGCATTTAAGTGTGGCCACTGTTTGATCTTCCAAACCAGTAACCGGGTTAGCTGCCTTTCGTTGGTTTGGTTCCGATGAAATCGGAATTGAAAAAATGCGCAGCCTATTTTTTCAAAGAAGCAAAAACAGCAGCGTTCCGGTTACGCAGCCTGCCGGCTGCGGAGGCAAAAGTAGAGAGTTAACAGGCAGTTAGTGAAGTGAAGATTCGGATTAGAAAATATTCTAAAACCCTTACCAGCTATTAATAACAGCGTTTTCTTGCAGACACTATTTATATATCTGCATTGGCTTCTACAAATCAGGATGCCATCTGTTTCCTTCACCGGCTACTCAATCACAAGTAGGTCCCAGCGGGGTTTTCACAGTACCCGGTGGCGGGTAATTTAATGCGATCCGTGAAACCCCGCTGCATAAAAGAGCGATCACTTTTTTATATCTCTGCATTGGCTTCTACAAATCAGGATGCCATCTGTTTCCTTCACCGGCTACTCAATCACAAGTAGGTCCCAGCAGGGTTTTCACAGTACCCGGTGGCGGGTAATTTAATGCGATCCGTGAAACCCCGCTGTATAAAAGAGCGATCACTTTTTTATATCTCTGCATTGGCTTCTACAAATCAGGATGCCATCTGTTTCCTTCTCCGGCTACTCAATCACAAGCAGGTCCCAGCGGGGTTTTCACAGTACACGGTGGCGGGTAATTTAATGCAATCTGTGAAACCCCGCTGCATAAAAGAGCGATCACTTTTTTATCTCTCTGCATTGGCTTCTACAAATCAGGATGCCATCTGTTTACTTCTCCGGCTACTTGTGATGGGTTGAATTTAATTTGATGATCAGTCGACAGATAATCATAGTGAGGTTCCAATCTGCGTCTTTAATATAACAGGTAGAACCACTTGTCTACAGCAATAAAAAAATCAAAAGAAGGGATTAAAACGGATAACTCAATCCAATAGTAAAATTAAAATTTTCATAGCGCCATATCCTGTTTTTGTAAGCGGTAACACCAGGCGAAAGTTCAACTTCATCTCCTTTTTTAAATAAATTATTGAAGGTAATATTAGGTATTTGCCAGCCATCATTCCTGGCTAGATCCGGCCGCTTAAAACGGAAACCCAAATCGAAACGAATCAGGAAGTAATTAAAATCAAACCGAAAGCCCGTGCCTGCGGTTACTCCTAACTGTTGGTAGAGCCGCCGAAAATTAAATTGTAAACTGTCGGTACCGCCGCTGACGCTGGTATTTTTAAAGTTCCAGACATTGCCCGCATCCACAAATAAGGCTCCTTTTAAAACAAGGGAATTGGGGATGATCTGGACGATATCATACCGGTACTCGCCATTGATCTCGATCCTCACATCGCCCGTTCGATCGTTCAAGGCAAGTGAATTGTATGGCGCCAGTGGCTTAGCCCCAGGGCCAATTCCTCTGATTGGCCATCCCCGCATACTGTTAGCTCCTCCCGCAAAATATTGTTTGAAGAACGGGAGTGAAGAATCGCCTTTACCGATTGGGATTCCAACGCCCGCAAATATTCTGAATATCCTGGAAGACTTTGGCTTTTCGACAGTAAAAGTATATTCTGCATCAGTCTTGATAAACTGACGGAGTTGTTTTTTGAATAGTCCAAGACGGCCAAGCAGCAATCCCGATTCCTCGATATTCCACCGGAGGGTACGTTGGCGGTTTGGTTTTTTAGGATTAACATAAGTTGACGCATAACTATAATTCAAAAAACCGATCACCAGGGCCGTATTGAACGAATAACGCAGGTAGGCATTTGAATCAAGGGTCCTTTTAAAACTGTCCGACTGGTTGTACAGGTACGAATATTCAACGTTTATAAATTTAAAAGTATTTTTCCTGTTGGGATGGATGGTCTTTGTAAATTCATTACCAAAAGCCACACTTGCCGATAACTGCTCAAAAAGATCAAGACGGTTGGAATATGCAGGCACTACATTAATAAACGTTTGCTGTGATAAAAAATTAGCCAGGCTATCTCTGCGTTGCAGTAGTTTGGAAACCGATTGCCTGGGCGCCTGCCTGTTATTGGGATAGAACCATTTTATCGGTCCAAGTAACCTGGGAAAGGAAATAGTATTCGTATAACTAAGTTCCTCTGAATTCAATTTACGATCGGCGCCCTGTTGACTGTTTAGATTCAATTCAACACCGGCCCTTAAAGCGTGGGTCATTTTTGAGCCGCTTTTTCCTACGTTCCTGTTTTGCAAAGAGAGGTTGGTGGACAATCCCAATAAATTACCGGCATTGGCTATAGTGGCATTATTGGTGTTGCTGTTAGCTGAATAGCTAGCCTCGATATTTGCTTCAAATCCAAACTTCTTCGCAGGCACCAACTGGATGGTCATATTGATCTTTCCGGAGCTGTCTTTTACTTCATCTACCTGGATATTGGTATTTTGCCACACACCAGATTTGGAGAAATTATTAATTGTTTTTGCATAATTTTCCTGGCTGTAAACATCGCCCCTGTTGAAGGCCATGTTCCTTACAAGAAACCCATTGCGGATAAATTTTTTGTGGTAACGAATTAAAAATCCTCTTGCCGTGTCTTCAATGTAAGGCGTATTATCATTTACATCAGCCGCGGTAAAATCAGGGTAAATGACAACCGAATTGATATGATATTTTTTTAACCTTAATGTATCCCCGGCAGGGTTAAGTATCATCGCTAATTTAACGGTAGGTTTATCCCGTTTCAGGCTCGCTTCTTCGAGTAATTGAAAATTCTCGAACGGATCATCGGAGATATTTGTCAAAGCCGCGATGGTAGTGTCACCGCGCATCTTGAGGTCGTCGGAGGTAAATTTATAAAACCCGTTATTCCTGTATAAAACTACCAGCCTGCTCATCTCACTCAGGATGTCCACCTTGGTAACCGGGTTTCCTTTTACCAGGAATGACTGCGGTCTTGTATCCAGTGCCAGTTGCTGCAATTCAGGTTTTTTCAACAGGTAACTGACGGTGTCGATCAAAGTCGGGTTACCTGCCTCAACCGTGTAATTAATTGTTACCGGTTGTTTTTGTCCGTTGTGTACCGTATCAGCCATAAATGTGACAGCGGAACCATAATAACCCAAATGCAGCATGGAGCCCTTCATATTTTTTGCCGATAGGGCGGAATAGCCGCTATCATATGCTGGTGGCCGTTTTGTTAGGTGAAGCAGGAAAAGATAATCTTTGGTATTTACTTTGGCGCTATCATCTAACTGGCCATATAATTTCTGTTTTAACGAATTTCTTTGATCTTTGGTAAAATGACCGCCTTTTACATCGATGTTATTTTTAAATACGAATGGTTTATTTTTTTGATATTTTATGGGGATCGTACAGGAAGTAAATAGTAAGCAGCAGAAAAATAAATTTTTCAAACAATTCAACAATTTAGTTTTATCAGGCACACGAACGATTATAAATTATTAAGAAATCAATGTTAAGCAAAACATATACCAAATATATCCAAAGTTTACACCACAAAAAATTCAGGGATATGCACAATACTTTTATTGCCGAAGGTAGTAAAGTAGTGATGGACTTGCTAAATTCAACAAAAATTGTTTGCGAACATATTGTAGGAAAAGCAATATGGCTGAAGGAAAATGAGCCGGGGATAAGGAAATATTACAAAGGACCTTTGGAAGCGATCGAAGAGTATGAATTGGAAAAAATATCGGCGCTTGCCACGCCAAACCAGGTATTGGGCGTTTTTAAAAAACCAACGCAAGGCGAAATAAAACTGCCGGGCAATTTCACGCTTGCGCTGGATACGATACAGGATCCTGGTAACCTGGGCACTATTATCCGGATTGCAGATTGGTTTGGTGTAAAGGCGATCATTTGTTCGGAGAATTGCGCTGACATGTACAATCCTAAAGTTGTGCAAAGCAGCATGGGTAGCATCGGCAGGGTAGAAGTGGCATATGTGGATTTGGCAGAATGGCTAAGAATACATGATGCAGTGCCGGTTTACGCTGCCGCCCTCAACGGAAAAAATATTGCAGAAATGAAGAATTTAACAGAAGGTATAATAATTATAGGGAATGAATCAAAAGGGATAAGAAGCGAGATCATGCAAATGGCGAATGAGCAGATCACCATACCAAAGACAGGGGAGGCCGAATCGCTGAATGCAGCAGTGGCGACGGGGATTATTTTATCGCATTTGACCTTGACTTTCTGACCTCACCCCCGCTCCGGAAAGGTCGGGACAGGCACTCTCCCAGGGAGACGGCGCCAGGCTCGGCGAACTCAGGTACTATTACAAGCGGCTTTACAATGTTTTTATTTTCTTCGGCTCTATTTAGCGAGACACATCGCTGTTTATTGTACACTCCAAAAGAAAGGGGCTGGCCGATGCGTGTTCGAAACCACAGCAAACTCTAAGCTTTTTAGGCGCAAGGCTCCAGCCCACAAGTATTCGAAACCTGAGTAAATACGCTGAGTTTTTTACAGGCGCAGGGCTCCAGCCCTGTGTCTTCCCCGTTACTAAATTCATTGCTAAAAACCACCGGAGATAACAATTTCCAATAAGCCTTTTTGATCTGTAAAATGTTCCAAAACAATCCGTAACAAACGGTAGTTATAATTAATAAATCATAATAAGTAATCGTGCATCAGTGACAAAGAAGACACAGGGCTGGAGCCCTGCGCCTGGAAATTCAATGTAGAAATCAAGTTTCGAATACTTGTGGGCTGGAGCCCTGTGTCTTCCACGTTACTAATTCCATTGCTAAAACCATCGGAGGTAACAATTTTCCATAAGCCTTTTTGATCTGTAAAATGTTCCAAAACAATTCGTAACAAACAGCAGGTTATAATTAATAAATCATAATAAGTAATCGTGCATCAGTGACAAAGAAGACACAGGGCTGGAGCCCTGCGCCTGGAAATTCAATGTA
>JBDSLD010000112.1:0-15412 GCA_039916545.1 Ferruginibacter sp. | reverse complement strand
CGTTCATCATCGGCAGTTGCCTGCCATTGGGCCAGTTTCTGTCCGTCGCGATATTTTTCGTTGGCAGATATAGTACCCACAACATCGAAAAATTTACCTCCCTGAACGCACGATATTTTATACTCGGCATAATCAGACACGGCTGCATTTGTTCGTTTGCTTAAGTTAACTGAATTGTTTTTTTCGGCTTGTAAGCCGTCATTCTTCTTACAGCTATGCAGGGCAAATACCGCTGCAACAGCACAGAATACGATTGATTGTTTTCTCATGGTTGATTTAATTGATTTATTGTTTGTTAGATTAGTTTAAATAAAACACAAAAACATGCCGTAAAAATCATAAGCATCGGAACGACACTTGCATTTTTTTAGAACGTTTTTTAATTAATCGATTTAGTTAAGGCTTACAAGGGCTGCCTCTTTATTGGTTTATGGAAGTAAATGTATAAAATACATTTATTAAAATCCATGAAAAATTAAAAATAAATGTCTTTTATACATAAATAAAATAAAAAGGCAGTCAAAACACTACAATGTATTTTAACTCAGCTAACATTTTTCCTCTATCCGAAGGCAGATAAGGCTAAATCGTTTTCCACAAGATTAGCCGGATCGAATTCCCGCTGGTGGGAGTGAGCTCTATAGCTGTTTGCCAGTCTGTTTGTTTGCGGGTTATCAGGTTGAGCTTTAGGGTTGCCCTCTCCGGCTGCAGGTCGCACGGCCTGATCATGTGAGCATGTTTTATTTTGTTCCGAATTCCAAAGGCGATAAAAATTATCCTTACGACCAGCCCAGCTTTAAACCTTATTAAGGCGTTTATATGTGGAGCCTTGGGAGGTTATGCGACATGTTGTTTTGGAAAGATCCGGGTCATCGGAAAGGAGAATAAGTATGAATGGAGATAAATTAAGACGCCTAAATTCCCACACCGCGAAGAGGGTGCAAGAGTCTAAAAGCTTTCAGAAACTCACACTTCAGGGATTGGAGGTGAGCATCATTCAGCAATTCGGAATTTGTGTGGTGATGACTGAAAAAATCAATAAAGTAAAGGGTATCGTATTATTAAATGTGATGCTTAAACCCTGGGCAGTTTTTTTGGTCGGTGTCTCATGTTCATAATGAAGTAGTACGCGCGCCATACACCAATTAAAATTTCTCTGCATTTATGATGTTCGCATTCCGCTGTACCCTTGCCAGGTAAGCGTTCAGAAGACGGGATATTTTTTTTGCGGTAAAGCCATGTTTTAAAATGCTCTTTAATTGTCCTTTTGGAAAATTTGCACATTAAAGGGTTTTAAACCTAATAAGTGGTCACCTTTTCACTACAGGCCAGCCATCAACCCAGGTTAACTTTTCAATACCTAAGTGTTCATAACTGTTGGTATATGTATGGAATGCCATATAGTCTACCCCATCAAATGTTTCGACAGAGTTATGACCTAATGCATATATCTTTTTTTCAGGTCCGGTATCGCCACCGAGCACCAATGTACCGCCGCCCTT
The DNA here is from genome assembly GCA_039916545.1 of Ferruginibacter sp. Taxonomy (GTDB): domain Bacteria; phylum Bacteroidota; class Bacteroidia; order Chitinophagales; family Chitinophagaceae; genus Ferruginibacter. Next base: position 13,910 of record JBDSLD010000112.1, on the reverse strand, counting down.
TGCCATGTTCACGCCTGCTTTATCCAGATAGGGACCGATGATTTTTTCAGACCTTCCCACTCGTATATTGTAAGTGCTATTTACACCCGAGCAGCAACTATCCCATGACACAAACAGATAATAATAATTACCTTTTTTAAAGATAAATGGTGCCTCAATTTTAGCATTGCCGGCTTCCCCATCGGTATACTTATAATCGCGCGGTCGACTGGCTATCGTATACCATTCCTGCGGTTCGGCTAGGGTTTTAAAGTCAGACTTTAACTTGACTAATTTCAGCCCATTCCAATGCGAGCCAAAGCTTAACCAACCCGTACCATCTTCGTCAACCGCCAAGTTGGGATCAATGGTGTTCCAATCGTCGCGCCCAGTCACTGATTGGATCACCAGGCCCCCATCAACCCATTTATAATCTTTTGATTTGGGGTCGAGCGTTTTATTGGTAGCCATGCCAATTACAGATGTATTTTTTCCAAATATAGATGTGGCATAATATAAATACCATAAACCGTTATGAAAGCTAATATCAGGTGCCCAAAAGCCAAGTCCTTTAAAACTTGGTAGTTTTTGAGCAACCCATGCGGGGGCAACACTGAATACCGAAGGTTCTTTCCTCCATGATTTCATATCTTTTGATGAAAAAACAGAAATTCCATTGCCAGTAAAATAAACGTAATATTTATCCCCTTCCTTAGCCAAACAAGGGTCACGCACACCAGGCTGTGTTGTGACATCGCCTACAAGAAATCGACCGCTTTTACGGGCCTCTTCAGAAGATTGCTGCGCCGCTGTTTTTAGGCCGCAGGCGAATAAAAAGATAATGATTAGTTTAGTTTTCATAAGGGTTATTTTTTTGGCTGGTGGTCTCGTAATTTATTTGCTAGATAGGCCGTTTCATTTGCATGCAAAGACCAAGCTTAGTATTTATTGGTATTAAAAACAGGCAAAGAAAAATTTATCTACTGTCAGGTATGCTCATTCCTCGTAAAATTGGTTAATTGGGCTATAAACGTGAAGCTAGTGCCTGCGGCCTGTTTACTTTCAAGTTGTTTCTTCGGTCATATGTACAAATAATTAAAGAACTCATTGGGCAAGCCGCAGGTGGCTTCCGCCATCCCGCCTGGTCAGTCCGACGATATTCACCATGGAGTCGCACCTATATAAATATGAGCTTAAGACACATTCAGTGAGTTACTACAGCGTTAACACGTTCTCCATCTGCAATAATATAATACCTTATTTACAGGGCAAATATATTATTTTTTTTAATCGGTGAGTAAGAGGTATTCCGTTGAAGTTGATTTTGAGTGAGTTTTAAAGCAACTGGAACGCATACCTGCTATTTAAACTCTTTACTTATATGAGCATTGCCTTCCGCCCGGCTGTAAATTGACGTGGCGCAGCCCTGTTGCCACAAAAGCCATCTGAAGAACTTATTTTGATTTAAGAAGAATTAGAAGTAGGGGAAGTAGACGAATCTAAGTTTGCCCGTACGATGGATTGATTTAAACCGCTATTACAAAATATATTTAATAAAGGGGATAGCTCGAAATTCTTTAACATGCCTTACGATAACTTAATTCAGAAAAAGAGTGTATTTCAAGAAATAATCTAAAATTTTACGGAATGACGCAAACAATTATTTGCAATAATGTAGAAGCAGCCAAATTAAAAAGGCAACTTCTGAATAATTTCCTCCAGTAAAAATTAATTTACAAATGAAGTTCCCGTAGTAAATCGTCAAGTTCAAGAGGTTTGACCACCATTTCAAGCGAACCGTCTGACTTGAATGGCCAGAACTCTTTAGCTCTATCCCAGTAAAGCTCCACGCCGTTTCCGTCCGGGTCATCTAAATATAATGCTTCTGATACTCCGTGATCACTTGCACCAGTAAGTGGATAGTTAGCTTTAATGATCCGGTCATAAATCGCAGCAAGGTCCTTTCTTGTCGGGTAAACAATTGCCGTATGGTACAATCCAACGCTATTTATTGGCGAGGGTGGTAATCCACTGCTATGCCAGGTATTAAGACCAATATGATGGTGATAGCCCCCTGCAGACAGAAATGCAGCTTGCTGTCCATACATAGTTGTTAATTCAAATCCTAATAAATCCCTGTAAAATTCAAGCGCACGGTTGATGTCAGCAACTTTCAAATGAATGTGCCCTATCCTGGTATTAGCAGGAACGGTATAATTTGTTTCCATAATAGTTAATATGCCGATGTTATGGCTTTAAATGTTGATTTTGCGATACAGCTAGTGGCTGCTATAGTATTAATTTATTAAAGGCATACCTTACTCAGAAGATTATCTTTTCATAAGAGAAGATAAAGGTTGTCTTTGAACGATCAAGAAAATTCTCTTCGTCCTTGCCCACGATTGAATTATAGTGATCTGACGTGAACATTGCAGCCGCGTCTTCAAGTTTGTCGAACCATATCTCGGCTACAGCATCATAAGGTGCTGTATTCAAACCGGGCACTTTATCATTAATTGGATGAAGTTGAACATAGCGGTATACCTTCGGCGCTCCTGGCTGCGGCTTCGCCAGCATGGGGGTATGTTTTTCGGTCCAGTATTTTAGGAATTCTTCATGCGTTAGGTCTGCACGTCGCGTGAGAAGGCAACTTACTTTCAGTAAAAAAGTGTCGATCTTACCTTGAACTTTCTCTCTGCCTTTATTCGATGCAATGTTGATTTTTGACATGGTGGATGATTTTAAATAAAACGTTATTACTGTTTGTTGAATTTGGTATTGTTATTAGCGAGTTACTCCTCCAATTTTGCAATTTGAATATTAGCAATAAGCTTTATATCTTCACTTAATCCTAAGTTACCGGTTTCAGTAAGCTTGTTCCAGGTTATGCCAAATTCTTTACGGTTAATAACTCCTATAACTTCAAAGCCATGTTTTAAAATGCCGTGGCCATTATCTTCTGAACCGTTGTATTCTACGTTTAATGCAATGGCCTTGGTAACCCTTTTCATCGTCAGATTGCCAAGCATTTTATAATCCGTTTGGTTTGATTTTTCGAAGGCTGTAGATTCGAAAGAAATCGTTGGATATAAGTCAGCGGAAAAAAAGTCACTGTTTTGCAGGTGCGCATCGCGCTGGGCTTGATTTGTATCAATGCTTTTCACATCTATACTAAAGGTTACCTTTGAATTACTAAAGTCATCTTCCTCAGTAATTAAAGCTCCGTCAAATTTGTTAAACCTACCTGTTACGGTGGTTATTACTAAGTGCTTAACCTTAAAAAGCACCTCAGAATGTAGTGGGTCTATCGCCCATGTTGTTTTGTTGATCATATTTTTTTATTTTATTGATTAATTATGAAACAAAATTAGGTAAATTTGCTATCAAATGTATAGTTGTTACCTATTGGTAAGTAGTTACCTATAAGTAAGTAGGATTAATTTAGAAGTAAGGATGAGTCAGAAAGAGGATGCGTGCCAGCATAAAATATTGATATTGAAAGATACGCTTGAAGTGATTCAGGGTAAATGGCGATTGCCAATTATCATCTCATTGATACACGGCAATAAACGATTCGGAGAAATCCAGAGGGATATTAAGGATATCTCACCCAAGATGCTGTCGCAAGAGCTAAAGGCTTTGGAAATCAATAAAATAATAACCAGGACCTTGTATGATAGTATGCCGGTAACGGTAGAATATTCAATAACGCCGCTGGGAAAGACTATGCACAAGCTCGTAGATGAAATTTTAGAATGGGGTATTCGTTTCCGGAAAGAAATTATTGGTAAATAGTTTGTCATTGATTCCGCAACTCCTATTGATCGGACATAACTGTGTTGCGATGGCGATCCGGGTGTTTTCTCCGCGGTTCTGTATAGCATTACTCGTTTTAGCAGCAGATGTATAACGTCGCGCGGTGATTTAACCACTCCCACATATTCTTGTTTCCGGCTCCGGAACCTGGTGAAGCAGTGTTTTCATTTCTGTAGGATTTACTAATTGAAAAAACGGAAAATGCGATGTTATGATTATTCGGCAATGATTTTGCACAAACTTCAGTAACAGGCCGGAGACCATATACGAAATAGGCCCGTAACAGCGGGTAGTAAATCAAGTTTAATGTCAAGACTTGATTCCTTGTTCAATGGCGCTGCTGTCTTGTCTGCCGAAGGCGACACCTTTTTCATGTGTTGTCAAAAGACTGCCTGCGCCTCCTGATGCCTTTTGCTTATTTTGTATATATCACTTTTTTGCTTTTTATAATATTTCCTTCATAAGAAAATAGGTAGTGTATTCAATTTTTGGCACTGCAGTTTTAAAAGATTTTTGCAAAAAATGTTTAAATGACAGTAATAAATTTAAAAATCCTTGCACAAATCGATTTAGTATACTAATTTGCACTTGTATTTATTATTGTACCAACCAATTACTAACCAATTAACATCATGAAAAACAATTCATTTATTTTTTCAGCATTAGTTTGCTTTATCTTTTTACAAAGCTGTCATAAGGACAGTAATCCAGTAACTGTATCAAAATCGATAGCTACATTAGAAAAAACCAGTGGCTTAAAACTCAATAGTGTTGGGGATTACGGAACGTATAAGTTTATAAGTTCGGATGCGGGTTTGTCAGCACAGATAGCCAGCTTTTCGTTAGAAAACGGCGGAACCGGTAATTTAGCTGCATATACTGGCGCGGGGCATCAAAAATGGCGCATTACCAATGTTGGTAACGGTAATTATACCATTATGAATATGGGCAGCGGTAAATTGGCGCAGTCATATAACTACAACGGTGTAATGCTTCCTGTTCAAAACAGTGCAGACCATGCCGACGATCAACTCTGGATAATCTCGTCTGTTGGTGGTAATGGTTATAAGGTGATAAGCAAATCAAGTGGTCTTGCTGTTACAGCAAACGGTTCAAATTATATTCAATTACAACCATATATAGGTAAAGCGTCGCAAATATGGGGTTATAACCTGTTATCACCGGATAGTTACCGTGATGATGCTGTTGTGGGATTTTTTCACCGCAGGCTTAAAACACAAGGTTCGATAGCCTTTGACCAGGGGAATAGTATACCATTGAGCGATGGCCGTGTTCTTTGGATAACTCAGGATGCATTTGACGGCATTCGGGTATTGCCTGATGGGAACCTGATGTGCGGATTTTTTCAATACCATAATTCTATATTGATTCAGCCGGCAACAAAAAGCTGGAATCCTGATTCAACCGGTAATATGACAATTGCGAACAGCACCGCTAATCAGCCGCGTCAGATTTGTAATACACAGCCGGGAACAGACTGGAGTTGGCCGGGAATGGGCTTTCAGCAAGCTAACACGGTATTTATGGTGTGTGGCGAGGGTAAAGGCTTGGGGGCTACTAACACGTCCATTTATGAGCTTACAGTGAATTCACCGGGTAACGACCAATGGGCCGTTAAACGTACACTGCCTGCCGGTATAGCCGGACAAACTGAGGTAGGTTATGGTCTCGGTTTTTCAAAACCCGGGGATGGTTATATTTATACACTTGGCTCTAAAGGAGTCTCTTTTAATGCGTCAAATATTTATGCTGCGCGTGCTGCTGAAAGTGACCCGCGTACATGGTATTTTTGGAATGGCACCGCCTGGACTACCACTCGGACAACCAACAGTGCCAGTGTTGTAGCTACAGGACAGCAAAACCTAGCTATGTGTTATGTTAGGGGAAAATATGTTTTAATGCAAATGGATTTGGGATTTTTCTGCGACCCTTCGTCACATAACATTTATCTTTCAACATCAAATAGCATAACAGGGCCTTTTACCAAACCGGTTAAAGTGTTTACTATTGAAGACAGATACCGTGGTCATCTGAACAGGTATTATACGCCGGCCTGCCATCCTGAATTTGACAATGGCAAAAATGAGTTACTGCTTACCTATAGCGTAAACTTCGCAGCTTGCAGTACAGGCAATGATTGCGCAAATAATGAATTGGAATCTAAAAACTATCAGGTAAAAGGAGTAAGGGTACCATACTCTGTGATCGGGTTATAAGGTTTCTTGTCATACAAATGAGCGGGGGCGGGTTGGAAAGTCAGTCCCCGCTCATCACTAATGTGTCGGGGAATTTTACTGATTTGTTCAGATCATTAAAAATAGACCATTTGTCATTACGCTTTAAACTAATAATATAATATAGATTTATGAGAAAGATTTTCACCTGTTTCGCGCTGTTGTCGACTTGTGGGGGTAGTGTAGTAGCCCAGCAGGCCGTGCCTATTGTTAAGGCTGATATTAAGGGAACAAATCTTAACTATGCCAGCAACAGAGCCCCGCTTGTCGCCCAGCAATTTATTAAGCTGCCTGTTACAGCTTTTAAACCGGCCGGCTGGTTGTATACCCAACTGCAATTACAAAAAAAGGGCCTTACTGGTAACCTGGGCGAAATTAGCATTTGGCTAAGTAAAACCGATAATGCTTGGCTTAACAAAAGCGGCAAGGGTAAATATGGCTGGGAAGAGCTGCCGTACTGGCTTAAGGGCTATGGCGACATGGCCTACATGCTTAACGACCAAACGATGATCACACAAACTAAATTCTGGATAGATGCGGTGCTGGATAATCAGCGTGCCGACGGGGATTTGGGCCCACTCATAACTAAAAGCAACGGCAACCGTGACCTTTGGGCCAACATGCCCATGATATGGTGCCTGCGCAGCTATTACGAGTTCAGTCACGACGCGCGTGTGATACCGGCCATAACCCGTTATTTTAAATGGATGCATAGCTATCCCGAAAACCAGTTTTTAAAAGACTACTGGGAGAACAGCCGCGGGGGCGATTACCTGGTAAGCATTTACTGGCTATACAACATAACCGGCGACAAGTTTCTGCTGGATCTGGCTACCAAGGTCGACAGAAATACCGCCAACTGGCGCCAGGCTACAAACCTACCCAACTGGCACAACGTTAACATAGCCGAGTGTTTTAGAGAGCCGGCTACTTACTACCTGCAAAGCCATAACCAGGCCGATCTTGAGGCTACTTACAATAACTTCAACCTCGTCCGTAACATTTATGGGCAAGTGCCGGGAGGTATGTTTGGCGGCGACGAAAACTCGCGTAAAGGCTATGATGACCCGCGTCAGGCGGTTGAAACCTGCGGCATGGTTGAACAAATGACCAGCGACCAATACCTGCTGCAATATACCGGCGATACCTTTTGGGCCGAAAACTGTGAAGATGTAGCTTTTAACATCTTCCCCGCCGCTTTCACTGCCGACTACAGGGCCCTTCGCTATCTTACAGCCCCCAATATGGTGCTGAGCGACAGTAAGAATCACTCGCCGGGCATTGATAATAACGGTCCATTTTTAATGATGAACCCTTTTAGCAGCCGCTGCTGCCAGCATAACCACGCGGCAGGCTGGGTGTACTATGCAGAAAATGCCTGGATGGCTACTCCGGATAATGGACTCGCAATGCAGCTTTACCAAGCTGGCACCGTTACCGCCAAAGTGGGCAAAGGGCAAGAGGTTAAGATATCTACCGAAACTCAGTACCCGTTTAATGACATGATTGGGTTTACAGTTAACACGGCTAGGCCAGTGGAGTTTCCGATTTACCTGCGCGTACCTTCCTGGTGTCAGGGCGCAACGGTCGAGATTAATCATCGCGCGGTGCAGGTAAATGCTGTCTCCGGTGGTTACATCAGGCTGAACCAAAAATGGAACAACCACGACCAGATCAACCTTAAACTGCCTATGGCGATTAGGGTGCGCCAATGGGCTAAAAACAAGAACAGTGTGAGCGTTAATTATGGCCCGCTTACGTTTTCGTTGAAGATTGGCGAGGACTATAAAAAAGAAAGCAGCACCGCCACCGCTATTGGTGACTCGGGTTGGCAAGCCACCGCCGACCCTAACAAATGGCCGTCGTACGAAATCTATTCAGGCACTGCCTGGAACTATGGCCTGGTGCTGGATGGTGTGGATCCGGGCAAGTCGTTTACGGTAGTTAAAAAAAGCTGGCCTGCTGATGGCAATCCGTTCACCAATGCTAATGCGCCTATCGAGTTACACACAACCGGCAAACAAATAGCCAACTGGACTATTGACAAATACGGCCTATGTGGCGTATTGCCCCAAAGCCCGGTTAAAACTTCAGCTACAGCAAGCAACTTAACGCTGGTGCCCATGGGTGGAGCAAGATTGCGGGTGTCGGCGTTCCCGGTTGTGGGGGAGTAATAAGTAAATTTTAAATGAGTGAATGATTTTATAGGGCCTGGCATGTTGTATGCCGGGCTTCTTTGTGGCTGTGGAAATAGCAGGGTGGGGTGCCATATACCTCGAAGACATCCAAGCCCAATCTTCTTGCAGAAAGGTCTGGCAAAATTCTATAACGTTTATGAAAGGGCACTACTCTTTTAAAACTATTGGCTAAAAATGTGTCCACAGAAGTATAAAGAGCAGATTAAGGAAGTATAACGAACTTCACAACCAACTATTCAGATGTTTAATGTTAACCAGAGACTGAAATCTTCAATGTTATCAAATAAAAAATCCGGATGCAACTCTTTTAACTTTTCAGGCTCTGCTGTTTCTGCCCACGCTGCTGCAACTACAGGAATGCCCACCTTGTTACATGCCATGATATCGCTAGGTGCATCCCCTACGTAAATAACTTCAATTTTTTGTATGTCCTTAAATAAATCTAAAATATTTTGTATGCCTTCCGCTTTTCGTGGCCCAGCAGCTATTCCGGTCTCGATTGCTTAAAAATATTGAGCAATATGAAATTGTTCTAATGAAATATCAGTGCTGTGCTTTCCTTTACCAGTTACCATCGCAATTCTAACTGATTTATTTCTTAGCGCAATTAAAAGATCTTCAATGCCGTCAAACGGATCAGGACACAAAGGATGTAGAATTTTGTAAAATTCCAAATAACTCGAAATACCCTCTTGGTAGTGTTGCGGCGCCAGCGCCATAATGGTTCCTTCTTCCGATGGGCCGAAAGTTGCAATAATTTCTTCGTCTGATAGCGTTTGATTAATCAACGGCTCGATAGACTTTCTAAATGCAGAGATGCATAATGGTAAAGTATTGCCTAATGTGCCGTCAAGATCAAAAATTACGGCCTTAATTTTATACATTTGAATCATAAGTGATCTTGTCAAAATTTGGGGTGTTTTTTCTTATTACCTTACATGGGTTACCCATCGCTACAGAATTCTCAAGGATAGAACCGGTAACCATCTTGGTAGCTAATATAATTAAAGTAGTCAAAACAATCTGTGAACTTCTAACACGTATGTTTCTTGAGGATTACCAAAATAAGTCAAAATGGTTCTTTATTCTGTAATCCGCTGCTGCAATACTCGAACGGAATTGATAGGAACACAGCTAAATATAGAAATATTGCCATAACGGTGACTAAATCAGATGAAAATCATCACTTATTCAGGTGATGCTGCTGCAATACTCGAACACAATTCAATGAGGACAGCTCACATGTGAATATTCGCTAGGTGGTAAACTGAATAGGATTGGAATCTTCACTTATCCCCGTGATGCTGCAATACACGAACGCAATTAATAAAAGAGGACAGTAAATATCGGAATATAGCGTTTACGGTAAACTATATAGGTTAAAAATGATAGCTGATACACGAGATGCTGCTGCAATACTCGAAGGCAATTCATATATGGAACAATGCTTTATTCATAGTGAATTTTCAAGCAAGAAGCTCCGCCAAATATTCGCAGAGCTTCTTACATGTATCTGATTGCACGTTTGGGCTGAAAATGTACGGCCAACAGCTTTTTAAACGCTCGGCTATAAGCATCTTGCCTTAAAACAACTGTTAGGTTGTGCTGTTAGCTTTACCCTCCAGTAGTTTTAAAATATCTTCTTTATTGTAATAGAGGATGCTGCCGATTTTAGTAAACCGAAGTGTTCCGTTAACACGCAAATTTTGTAACGTGCCCGGTGATATCTTTAACATGTTTCGCACCTGGTAGCTTTTTAAATATTTTGCTTGGTCTTCCGCAGATTTACCTATTAGTGCCCTAATATCGTTAAGTAGCTTTTCCCGGAATTCGTGGAGATCTTGCCTGGTTATAATTTCTGATGACATGCTTATATTCATTATTTTTTAGGATACAAAGGAATACTTTGAAAAGATAGCTTTTGCACAAGCACTAACAGGAGCACCAAACTTTTATTATTAAACTCTGGCAGTTACCGTCGGTCCTGGCTATTCATTACGATCTTCTGCGAAGGATCTTCATTGCTATCCCTAACGGTATTGTAATTGGGTCGGTAAATAAGATCCCTCATTTACGATGTAAAGGTTGATTGTCGGTGAAGCCTACAATCCCATGTGACAAAATACCTCTGATTTCGGGAAGCTCCCTTTCCGAGTAGGCATTAGTAACTGAGATAAGGTTTTAACTAATCTATGGAAAAGATTTAAGGGAGAATAGAAAGGAAACACTACGAGCATTAGCTTCAGTATTTAAGTCCTCGATGAAAGTAACATACAAGCAGAGAAATGTAAGGGCCTATGATGGCTAATCTACTTTGAAATTGAGCAATTCCGCAGCATTGACATCTATTCCTTTTGCCAATGCTAAAATCACCGTGAGCGATGGATTTCGTTTGCCTTTTTCGATTCTATGAATCTCACTAAAATCCACTTCGGACAATGTTTCCAGTTGTCGTAGGCTAATTTTTTTGCCTTTACGAATTTTTTGTAGATTTTTTCCAAAAGCAATTAAAACCGTCTCATCCCTAGTGTTACTCATATGAGTGGAAAGTCGTTGTTATTAAAAAATATATTGTAGGATTATTGGCATACAATAGATTTTTTTATTAATTTAGCTACTTATAGAAATGAACGAAATATTGTAAATTAGCGATACTTCAAAATATTAGAAGCGTTCGCTTTGAATCTCGTAACTGAAACCTTGGAAATTTCAAACACGGCGAGAAGATAAGTGGAATGCTCACGCTATAGGCGTGGGCTCCCTTATTGTCGTCGGTTCTCCAAGGTACCAAGTTGCAGTAAGTTGAGTTCCACGCCTTACTTATATCATTTGGCCAGTCCTCAACTTACAGTGTTATACACCAATTTTTTGGTATGAAAGCTGTTAAAAATCTCTTGATGCTCATTATCTGTCCGCCTGAGTGATCTTAGGTGACTGGCAACCTTGTGATCAGCTTAATAGTTAATGATGTTCTATAGGTTGCCGTTGCCTTCTCATTTCTCGAATTATTTTTCTCGTTCTATTTCAACCACGCTAAAATGAAGCTAAAAATTGGCTTCCCTGGACGGCTATTGCCTAAACGGAAGCAAAATATATCATATTTTTTATTGCGTTTAAAGACATTTTTTGCCCCTCTTAAATTCAAATTAAACCCTTTTGCTGTTGGCTTACTATTGTTATGGTTGCTTGTGTTTTTATTAGGCGTTTGCAAAACTAAAGCACAGCAATTGACACCGGTTCAAATAGGTGAGGTTGTCCCTGATATTGCTTTTAATAACCTTATTAATTATTCAGCAAAGACAGCAAAAACCTCAGATTTTAAAGGGAAACTTTTAATAGTTGACTTTTGGGAAAACTGGTGCCATGCCTGTGTCGAATCAGCACTGAAGGTGGTTGAGCTGCAAAAAATGTTTGGTGACCGGGTGCAGATCATTGCCGTTTCTGTTCAGAAAGAGCAAACTATCGCGAAGATATTCAGGAACAATCAATATCTGAGAGGATTAAAGTTGACCATTGCGACCGATGATAAGTTTTTTGGCAATATGTTTCCCCACAAAACCATCCCGCATATTGCTTGGATAAGCCCCGATGGCAGGTATCTTGGTGCAACTGCGCACGACGATCTCAATGCAGCCAACATTAATTCTTTGCTTTCAACCGGAAAGGTTAAGTTTTCGGAGTACAAGATTGATAATCTGGCATTCGATCCGAGCAAACCGATGTTCTCAGATAGTACAGCATTTGGTATATCCTATCTTTTTAAATCAGGTTTCTCTGGCTATCAACCCGGAGTTCCTTCCCAATCCGGACTTCAAGATATGGGTGGGATGCTGCGTATGTACGGAGTTAATTCTGATCTGTTCGACTTAACCTGCCTGTCATTATCGGTGCTTTCCCAATCATTTACGCCAAATCGTATTATTTACGCTGACACATCAATCCATCGGCGTTTTAAGTTCGACCCTTTGCTCCGTAACCGTGAAAGCGTGTATTGTTATGAGATAATCGTGCCTGCATCACGAAGAACGGCACTATATCGAATTATGCACGATGACCTCACTAATGCAACTCAAATCGTGGCAGAAATAAGGCGAATGCCATCTCAATGCTATGTCATCAAGGCTAATTCTGATTCTGTCCGGCTTTCAAATTACCTAGCAGATGATGCTCAAAATAAAGAAAAAGCTAAAGACGGATCACGTTCTTTTAAGTGGATGGTCAACCTGGTCAGTTATCTGAACAAATTGCCTGGAATGGTTCCGGTCATTGATGAATCGGAAAATAATCAAAAGTTTGATATCTACCTGCCAGACGGGACACCTGATTTCGATTCGCTAAATCGAACATTACGTCCTTTTGGATTTAGCGTAAACAAAGAAGAGCGAATGCTCGAAATGATGTATGTGTCACCTCAGGGTTACGATCCAATTAATATATCAGAATAATCCCTAATAATTTAAACATGAAAAAATATCTATTACTATTTTTACTGACGGGTCTGGTGTACCTGCCCGCTCATGCCCAAAGAACTATCACCGGAAAAGTCATTTCGGCGACCGATGAAAAACCAATTGCAGCTACCTTAAAGTTAAGGATTGCCGGAACGCAATCAGGAGCATTAAGCGACGGAACATTCCGCATGAATTTTACAGGTCAGGTAGACACGCTTATCATATCACATGTCGGTTTTCAAACACGGAAGCTACTGTTGACCTGGCCGGTTATAAAGCCCCTGCTTATCTCATTGCAGGAAGCTTCAAATGAACTTCAGACAGTTGTCGTTTCTACCGGCTATTATCAGGTTCCAAAAGAGCGGGCTACCGGTTCATTTACGCAGCTAACTGAAAAAGTACTGAACAGCAGTGTGAGCACTGATATCATCTCACGCCTGAAAGGCGTAGCTAACGGTATCGCTTTCGACGAAAGAAACGATTACGAACGCAAAATCAGCGTTCGCGGTCTAAGCACAATAAACAGCAACACCCAGCCGCTCATCGTATTGAATAATTTTGCGTATGACGGCGACCTGAATAGCATTAATCCCAATGATGTTGAAAGCATCACAGTTTTGAAGGATGCTGCTGCGGCATCAATTTGGGGTGTGCGGGCGGCAAATGGCGTTATCGTAATCAACACCAGAAAAGGCCGGTTTAACAGCGGCCAGGAAATTTCATTCAATAGTAACCTTACTGTGGGCCGACCACCGGATGTTGGACGCATTCCGATAATGAGCGGGAAAGATTACATTTTTTACGAACGCTACCTTTTTGATAACGGATTTTATGAATCGCCAGAGTCTGATCCTTCTAACCCGGTTCTTAGTCCTGCTGTCGAATTTCTCATTGAAGCCCGGGACGGGAATATCTCAGCATCGCAACTGAAAAAAAAACTGTCAGAATTGGGGTCAAACGATATTCGAAATGATTTTAAAAAATATCTTTATAAAAATAGTCTGAACCAGCAGTATGCCTTAAGTGTTCGTGGAGGTGCGGAAAAATTGAATTATTTCTATTCCCTAGGCTACGATCATAATACTGTATATTATGGAGATGTTGACCACCCTGTTTCGGGCCAAATTGACCCAGGGGTTAGCTGACTTTTGGGTTGCAGCAAATGCTATAAAAGCATGTACAAAAATAGTTATTTAAAAGGTAATTTCATT
>JBDSLD010000111.1:0-9301 GCA_039916545.1 Ferruginibacter sp. | reverse complement strand
CGGTTTATTGCTTACCCAGGCAGCGAATACAAATGGCAGACCCGTCAGTTTTTTCCATGCAAGACCAAGATCGTAACTGTAAGCAGAGATATTCCTTTGCTCAAAAGCCCGGTCGCCGATCACTACTGCGGCGGTTGTGCCGGATATCTTTTCCCTGAAGTCAACTCCTGCTTTTTTAAATACAGGCTTAATTTTCCAATATTCTTTTAATAATAATTGTGCTAGTTCGATCGACGTCCTGCTCTGATAATCCAGGAGCACCATTTCGATCTCATTAATAGGCACCTCGCTGAATAAACACACGCTGGCAACTTCACCATCACTGCTGATACAATAGTCAGATATAATGTGGTAATTTTCCATTTGAGGGATGATCGCAACAGGTACCAGTCCTACATCAATTTCATCATTTAGCAAAGCGGCCGCAATATTTGAAGGATAATCAAAAAACAAATCTATGCTTTCGTTCATCATTCCCTGTTCCAGTCCGTACACCAGGGGTTTCGTATTGAGATAGCTAACAGCTCCCACTCTTATTTTTCTGTCCAAATGCTTTAGTATAATTTTGGCTGCAAATTTACAGCTTCATTATGGAATTAAACCAACTAACTGCTATCTCGCCGATCGATGGGCGTTACCGCGCTCAAATACAACATTTAGATGAATACTTTAGCGAGTATGCGCTTATTAAATACAGGGTATTGGTGGAAGTCGAGTATTTTTTATTTCTAGGAGAAAAGAAATTTTTCAAGATCCCCGCTGCCGTAAAAAGCCATTTGCAGGGCACGGCGGCTAAATTTTCCCTTGAAAACGCCGCGACAATAAAAGAAACAGAAAAAATTACCAATCATGACGTAAAAGCAGTGGAATATTTTTTAAAGGCCGAGCTGGACAAATGTGATGGCGGACATTTAAAAGAGTGGATCCATTTTGGACTTACATCGCAAGACATCAATAACACCGCCATTCCGCTAAGCTGGAAACACGCCGTGGCAAATGATTACCTGCCAGCGGTCATTAAACTTCAGCAACAATTGCTGCAGCTTGCAACGGAGTGGAAAGAGATCCCCATGCTGGCGCGCACACATGGACAGGCAGCTTCTCCGACAAGGCTGGGTAAAGAGATCATGGTATTTGCGGAAAGGCTGGAATACCAGGTAAGGCTATTTAATTATATTCCTTTCACTGCTAAATTTGGCGGTGCGACAGGCAATTTCAATGCCCATCATGTGGCCTACCCAAAGTATGACTGGATAAAATTTGCCAACGATTTTACCGAGGTTAAGTTAGGCTTGCAGCGCCAGCAGTACACCACGCAGATTGAACATTATGATACGCTGGCGGCCCATTTTGACACCATTAAACGCATTAATACCATATTTATAGATTTTTGCAGGGACATCTGGACTTATGTAAGCACGGATTATTTTAAACAAAAAACGAAGAAGGGTGAAATAGGGTCTTCGGCAATGCCGCATAAAGTAAACCCTATAGATTTTGAAAATGCAGAGGGTAACCTGGGTATTGCAAATGCGTTGTTAGAGCATCTTTCGGCTAAATTGCCCATATCCAGGCTGCAACGCGATCTCACCGATTCCACAGTATTGAGAAATATCGGGGTACCGGTGGCACATACTATCCTGGCTATCAAATCAATAGAAAAAGGTCTAGGCAAACTGGTATTGAATGAAGCCAAACTTAAGGCCGACCTGGAAAATAACTGGGCCGTAGTAGCGGAAGCAATACAAACTATTTTACGCAGAGAAAATTATCCACAGCCGTATGAGGCGTTGAAGGAACTGACACGTGGTAAAAGTGCAATCGACAAGAAATCTATTCACAACTTTATTAATGCATTAAAAGTACCGGCGATGATCAAAAAGGAATTAAAGGCCATATCGCCTCATAACTATACAGGTCTTTGATATTACATCCAAGGTTTTCAAATAGAATATTTCGCCAAAAAGCACCTCATCCCCTACTTATGTATTTCACTCGTAAAATGAAATTCGATATCGGGATTATTCTGCCGCTCTGTGTTTAGGAACCATTCGCTTTGAGCGAGGTAAACCAGGTGGCCGTCCTTGTCTTCGGCAATATTTGCTTGTTTAAAACGTATGAAGTCTTCTAATTTTTTAGGGTCCTTACTTGTAAGCCAGCAGGCTTTAAAAAATGGCAGGCTGTTCATTTGTACGGATGCTCCATATTCCTGCAACAGGCGATATTGAATTACTTCAAACTGAAGTTCGCCTACGCATCCAATAATCTTTTTATTGCCACCAAATTGCGTAAATAACTGTGCAACACCTTCATCCGTTAGCTGTAACAGACCCTTTTCCAGTTGCTTCGTTTTCATTGGATCCTTATTCTGCACCTCTTTAAAGATCTCCGGTGAAAAGGAAGGGATGCCTGTAAAATAAAACTTTTCACCTTCGGTAAGGGTGTCGCCAATCTTAAAATTGCCGGTATCGAATAAACCGACCACATCACCCGGGTAGGCATCTTCAATAACTTCCTTCTGCCGGGCCAAAAAACTGTAGGGATTACTAAAACGGAGATCTCTTTCAAGTCGCACATGCTTGTAATATTTATTGCGCTCAAACCTGCCACTGCAAACCCTTAAGAACGCAATGCGGTCCCGGTGTTTGGGATCAAGGTTAGCATGGATCTTAAAAATAAATCCGCTAAACCTGTCTTCCTCCGGCGTTACGTCACGCTCTGTGGTGTGCCTGGGCCTTGGCGTTGGTGCGATGCGAATAAAGGTATCAAGCATTTCTTTTACACCAAAGTTGTTGACAGCACTACCAAAAAATACCGGCGCCGTCTTTCCACTTAAATAATCAGCCAGGTTCAATTCGCCATAAACGCCGTCGATCAATTCGACATCATCCCTTAAAGTGGCGGCATCACTCTCTCCTATTTTTGCATCCAGGATCGGATCGTGAAGGTCTTTTATTTCCACTACATCTTCGTCATTGGCCTTTGTCCCGGCAGTGAATAAGATCAGACTTTTTTTATGAAGGTCATACACGCCTTTAAAATCCTTACCGCTGTTAATTGGTACGGTCATGGGGTGCAATTGTATCTTTAACTCGTTCTCGATTTCTTCCAGCAGGTCGAACCGATTTTTTCCATCGCGGTCCATTTTGTTTATAAAAACGATCACCGGTGTACTGCGCATGGCGATTACTTCCATTAAACGCCTGGTTTGCTCCTCCACTCCGTTTACACTATCAATCACAAGCACCACGCTATCTACAGCAGTGAGCGTACGGTAGGTATCTTCAGCAAAATCTTTATGGCCTGGCGTATCGAGAAGGTTTATTAAATGGCCATCATATTCGAACGTCATTACGCTGGTAGCAACACTGATACCACGTTGCCGTTCAATTTCCATAAAATCGGAAGTGGCATGCTTCTTTATTTTATTGCTTTTTACCGCGCCTGCAGTTTGTATGGCGCCGCCAAACAACAGGAATTTTTCCGTTAAAGTAGTTTTACCGGCATCAGGGTGAGAGATAATTGCGAATGTTTTACGTTTGTTTATTTCGTTGATGTACTTCATCTGTTATACTGGTTCGTTGTTGCTGTGCTGGTATAGTTTTACCCTGTGAACCAGGGCATGCCGTTTTACATATACCAAATTGGGCGCAAAGGTAAGGTTTGATGAACAGTATACAAAAGGTCGTGGTCACAGATGTAACTGGATATAGTACGGTAAGTAGATGACGGGTTATTCAGATCAGGAGTATAAAAATAAAAATACGGCTATAAATAATATAAGCCGCGATCAGCTCAGTTAAATATTATTATGTAAATATGCAATGTATTTAGCCCGCTCTATCAGGCTGCAATCCTTTGCAGTATAACCTTGCACGGAATGGGGGATGTCACTACAACCTGGTGAATTTTATGGAGCGGGATGGAAAAAAAATCTCCGGGACCTAGCCCATACACTTCTTTTCCAACGCTAATATTACAGGTCCCTTCTAATATCAGGAATTTTTCATATTCGCTGTCATGCACTTCCTCCGAAGTCCTGTCATGTATCCACACAATGGCAGTCATGATTTGCTGGGTGTAACTGATGATCCTGGCGTGTATCTCACCAGGAAATTCAGGCAGCACCATGTCGGGTCTGTTAAGCCATTCTGAAAATTCACTGGCTGATGAGCGCTCTGTTAATCCAGGTGGAAATGACCGTGGTTCACCATTTTTCATTCTTTCAGTGTAGTCAATGGTCGCCATTACAAAGGGCCTGACCATAATATCCGGCGTAACCGCATTGGCCAGGGCATACGATTCTAAAGCTTCGCTTATTGATTCTATCTCTGCACGAACTTCACTTGAGCTACTGGCCATCTGTTCCACAAGTTCAACCTGCTGCAGCGTTGCCACACCCGATACATAGGATTCCAATATCCCGGACTCAATAAAAGATCGCAAATTTTCCATGTGTATCTCTACTACTTATTAACAGCTTTGCGCCATTTGAATTTTTGGTGTTTTTAAAAAATTTAAAATTACCGAAGATTTTGCAAAAGTATCATCTTTATGCGTAACCGGCATAAATACAAAAGCGACTTAAGGGGACGGCTCAATATTTACATGGGATGTAATTCACCCCTATATACTAAATTATTGGACGGTTGGATTTCGGAATACACAATTGCACGAATTTTTAAAGCACGAATTACACAAATTAAGGCAGATTACAGTAAATCAGGGCAACGTTTAATTAAGTGTTTGACCTCGCCCGGACGTTCTATCGATAGATTTCACTAAAATAGTGTTACAATTTACTCTGTAACGCTAAAATTGAACTGGCATGCAAACCAGAGTTAAATTACAGTTACCTTTGCATATGGCTATGACTATATGCTAAATCATTGACTGTCTAATAATTTTCATTGGCAAGGAGTTTCGCAGGAGTATATAGCCGGGTATCGAACGGCCTTCTGCGACTAAAATTTATATTGTTGATCTCTTTATCCTATAGCTAATTCCCTATTAATGCTTATATTCTCATCAATCAAAATTTTGAACAATTATGCTATCAGTAGCGCCACCAGCTATTTCCCGTAATGATAAATGGTTTGATTCAGATGAACGATTCCACCTGTTATACCCGGCTCCCATGCAAACACTTGCTTTTAGTCATTGGACCCCGTTAGATGTTGCCCGGCGGGCAGCCTGGTTCCTTGCTGCTGAACAAAACGTACAAATTTTAGATATAGGAAGCGGGATCGGTAAATTTTGCCTGAGCGCGGCTTACTTCATGCCTAAAGCATTCTACACAGGCATCGAGCAAAGGAAAAAATTGGTGGATCATGCTGAAAATGCTAAAAACAATTTAGGATTGCAAAATATTGAATTCATTCACGGCAATTTTACAAAGCTGGATTTTGCCAATTATGATCATTTTTATTTTTATAATTCGTTTTACGAAAACTTTTCATTTACCGATAAAATTGACGACAGCGTTGGCCATTCAAAGGAGCTATATCATTATTATGCCCGTCATTTATTGAAACAATTGGAACAAAAGCCGGCCGGCACCAGGCTGGCAACATTTCATAGCCTGGAAGATGAAATTCCTGCAGACTTTCTCGTAGTAGGATCCGAAATGGAAAATCAGTTAAAGTTCTGGATAAAAATATAGCCCGCTTTAGCGTTTTTCTACAGTGCTGATTGCAGCGCCACAACAAAACTGCCCGGTTTTTTGTAATCATTTTAATTTTTGAAAGCCGCCCAACGGTAACAAACCTTTCACATTTCCGGTCAACCAAATCCAGGAATAGAACGTATATAAATGTTGACAATTTGAATTAAACAGTTTACAATTATTATTTATAAATGAAAAAATTACTATTTGCATTATTGATTGTTTCGGGCATTTATGGTTGCAACCAGTCATCGGGTATTGGCCCTGGTACTGAGGACAAACCAGTTGCCGATTTCATAATTTCTGATACTACCTGGACGACAAAAATTAAAAAGAGTCCGGAAGAGTGGAAAAAAATACTGACATCCGCGCAATTTAATATCACCAGGCAACAGGGTACAGAAATTCCCTATTCGAGTAGTTACAATGACAATAAGGATACCGGAATCTACTATTGCGTAAGCTGCAAAAACCCATTGTTCAGCTCGATGACCAAATTCAATTCCGGGACTGGCTGGCCTAGCTTTTACGCGCCTTATTCCGGCAAAAGTGTGCAATCATCTGAGGACAATTCGGAAGGGATGGAAAGAAATGAGATCTCCTGCCAGCGCTGTGGTGCACATCTCGGACATGTTTTTGAAGATGGACCAAAACCAACTGGTTTAAGGTATTGCATGGACGGCGTTGCACTCCTTTTTCAAAAAGAAAACCCAAATGTCAAACTTAGTAAAGCTGATTTCGCAGCCGGTTGCTTTTGGGCAGAGGAGGTGATCTTTGAAAATATAAAAGGAGTCAAAGAAGTGGTTTCGGGGTACGAAGGTGGTAAGCGGGAGAACCCAACTTATGAAGAAGTGGGAACAGGCGCTACCGGCCATGCAGAAACAGTGGAAGTGTATTATGATTCGACACAGGTGAGCTATCCTACTTTGCTGAAAGTATATTTCACGTCACATGATCCAACCCAGGTAAATGGCCAGGGGCCCGATCTTGGGACACAATACCGATCCGTTGCCTTTTATCGAAATGAAGCGGAAAAACAATCGATACAGGAGTATATAAAACAGTTGACAAATTCAGGCGTGTATTCGAAACCTATAGCAACTGAAGTGGCGCCTTATACAAAATTCTGGGAGGCCGAAGATTATCACCAGAATTATATCCGGTATAATCCTGGTGTGCAGTATGTACAGATAGTATCTATTCCGCATATTCGCAGGATCCAAAAGGAACTGCCTGAATTGATCAAACCTGAAAAAATAATGAATTGATGAATTGATTTAGTTGATGAAAGCACTGCCTGGAGGCGGTGCTTTTTTATTTATTTTTTAAAATACAGAAGCTCGATAGGTGTCTTCATAAACCACTTACAAAATTGGAATGAACCTTACAATATCTTAATGTTACAATATTTCAATAGCCATTAATTTTGCCTGCATGAAAAGGTATGTAATCATTTTGTGCTGGATAATCTATCCTTACTTTTTACTTGCCCAGGCAGATACAGCACAGCACATAATAACAGGCAGGCAAAATACGCCTGAACAACAACGGAAGCCTTACCTTATATTGATTTCTGCCGATGGGTTCCGCTATGATTATGCAAAAAAACATCACGCTGCTAATCTGCTTGCTTTTAGTAAAGAAGGTGTAAGCGCAAAGTCAATGATACCATCTTATCCTTCGCTTACTTTCCCCAATCATTATACGATCGCGACAGGACTGTATCCATCTCATCATGGTATTGCAGACAATTCTTTTTATGACCGCAAACGAAAACAGTTTTATACGGTCAGTAATCGCACCGCCGTAGAGGATGGAAGCTGGTATGGAGGTGTTCCCATATGGGTATTGGCTGAACAACAGGAAATGTTGTCGGCAAGTTTTTATTGGGTAGGTTCGGAAGCTGAAATAAATGGTATCAGGCCAACCTACTATTATAATTACAATGAAGATATTTCAATCGAAAAGCGCATACAGGTGGTGGTAGACTGGCTGCTATTGCCGGCTGACCGAAGGCCACACTTCATTAGCTTTTATCTTCCCCAGGCTGATCACGAAGGACACAATTTTGGGCCCGGTTCCCTGCAGACAAGACATGCGGTACAAATGATCGATTCCAGCATAAAAAAACTGGCGGATGCCGTGGCTGCAACAGGCTTGCCTGTCAATTTTATCTTTGTATCGGATCATGGAATGACTAATGTTGATACCGCACACCCGGTGTCTATTCCACCGGTTGACACCACGCTATTTGTAATTTCAAAAGGTGGCCAGCTGATTCATTTGTATGCAAAAGATCCCCGTGCCGCCGGGCCTGCTTATAAGCAATTGAAGAAAAAAGAAAATGGATTTTCCATTTATCTTAAAAAAGATATGCCTGCCCGGTTTCACTACGGAATAAAAGATGACCTGGCAGATCGGGAAGGAGAAATTATAATGATACCGCACTGGCCACGGATGTTTAGTTTTTCTAAAATCAAATCTAATCCTGGGGCGCATGGCTTTGATCCGGCCATACCGGATATGCACGCAACTTTCTACTGCTGGGGGCCGGCCTTTAAAAAACACCTGGTGATCCCTTCGTTTGAAAACATACATATTTACCCGGTGATGACTAAAATACTAGGATTGAAATACGACCATAAAATTGACGGTACCGGCGTGATTGCTGATAAAATTTTGAAGTGAGGGAACGAAGTTGTTATGATAATTATTCCCGGCAAAGAGTCGCCGACTGTCACCCAAAACCTCACAGGGTTTAAAAACATTTGAGGACCTGTGAGGTTTGCGAAGCGCATGGTGATGGAAACATGGACAAGTGAATAGATTCGCGGCGTGACGGAATGGAAAGCCGTAATTTAGGATGCGCTACCACGACTTGCCACGGAAGAATGTTTATCCATTCACAATAATAACCTTCAGAACAGAATGTGCATCGCCTAGGGCACCGGCACTATCTCCTCCGTATGCTCAGGCTCCAATTCCAGTCCCCAGTATTTTCATTTATCCGTTGCCGGTAGTCCTTCTTTGATCCATTTGGCAGGCTGCGTTCCTTTTAAATAATAATCAAAAAATTGTCCTAGCCTGATTGAAAGGTCCTTGCGGTTTCTTCGCTCCAGTAAATTATGCGCCTCTCCATTGTACTGAAGCATCCATACCTTTTTATGTAACCTGCGCAGCGCAGTAAAAAACTCTATTCCCTGGTACCAGGGTACTGCATCATCAGCGTCATTATGGGTGATCAGCAATGGCGTAGTTATTTTGTCGGCACTAAACAGGGGAGAATTTTTAATATACAAATCCGGACGCTCCCACAGGGTGGCTCCTATCCTGCTCTGGGTTTTTTCATATTGAAATTGCCTGTTGATACCAGGCCCCCAACGGATACCGCCATACGCACTTGTCATGTTTGCAACCGGTGCGCCGGCGCCGGCGGCCCTGAAAATATTTGTTTTCGTTATCAAATAGGCAACCTGGTAACCGCCCCAGCTTTGTCCCTGCAATGCCATCCTGGTGCTGTCTACCCAGGGCATCTTCGACAAATATTTTGCCGCGCTTACAACACTGTTATAAGCGCTTTGACCAGGCTCCCCGGTCTTGTAGTAAATATTGGGATCAAAAATTAAGTATTCATTA